>CALHXW010000046.1 GCA_938040325.1 uncultured bacterium
ATCACCAACGGCACTAACAAGCCGGTTTTCCGCAACCACGGACGATGACCGGAATGCACGGTTTACTAGTGCCCCGTCACCCCAAGCAACACCCCCAACCGCTCGGCTGCCATACCCCGCTCGCGCGCACGCCCTGCGCGAATCGCATCGACGAGGCATAGCGCCTGGTAGACTTGTTCGTTGGCGGCCGATGCATGCAACGCAGACTTGTGGAGCGGTTCGAGCGACTCGCCACGCTCGGTGCCGGTCGGTGACGGCCAGACGGTCGGCAGCTCGCCCGGCTGAATCACGCCGCTCAGCGGTGGCGCGGAGTGAGCCGTTGGCACGCCGCGGCGGATGGGACCGCGACTTGCTGGGAAAACGTACTTCACGCCATGCACGAGCAGCTCGGGCAGACTCTCGGCGCGCACCCGACGCGTGTTTGGGTGAACGAGGCCTGCCGCGATGCAGCGCTTCACCGCCGCGTGAACCTGAGACGCACTGAGACCTAGCTGGCTTGCAAGCTGGCTATAGGTCGGCGGAGCGCCACTGACAGCTAAGGTCAGCGCGACAACGATGTCTTGTCCGAGGAGTCTCATATTCTAGATTCTAGATTCTAGAACTTCGAAGCCAAGCAGCGAACTTCCATCGAGCAACTCAACCAAACCCCAGCCCACCGCGCGTACCGCCAGCATCAAGGCTGAGCTGGCCCCGTTCACTCACCTCACGCAGCAGCGCCCGCAGCTCATCGCTGAGCTCACCATCGCCAGCCAGCCTCTGCATCGAGGCGACCGCTGCCACGTCCCGACGCGTTGATAGTGACTTGATGGCCGCCCGAGCGACAGACTCGTCCCAGTGACGGCAGAGAGTCTCTAGGGCTTCTGCTGTCTCGTCAGTGGCGGATGCGCCGAGCATGGGCGCGACGACGCCGAGAGTTGCCTCGTCGTTGCTGCCCGCGAGAGCGACCAGCTGAGCATCGTCAAACTGAACGGCAGCTGCCTGCGCGGCTTGCAAGAGCGCGGCACGCAGGACGGCGCCACTACCGAGAACCCGAGCTGCGACCGCCTCTTGGAGCGGCGGTGAGAGCGGGCGCCACGAGGCGAGGCCTTTCGCTAGCTCGGTGGCCTCAGCATCGGTCGTTGCGGTGTCGGCGAGCGCTTCGAGCGCTAGCTCCTCCCCAGCGCAGGCGCCAAGCGCAGGGATGACGCGCAGGCGATGTTTGAGCGATAGCTGGATACGCAGCCGGCTGACGACTTGCGCGAGCTCGGGTGAATCGGGACAGACCGTCGCGAGCCAGAACGCAGCTTCGCGGCGCACGCCCTCGACTTCGTCGTCATTGAAGCGCTCTAGGAGCGCTTCGCCTAGCTCGCCAACCTGCTCGGTGGCCTCAGGGAGCGTCGTGAGCAAGTCATGGTGGGTCGCCAGCACTGGCTCGGCTTCAGCGGCACTGGCGAACTTCATGCCGGGCACGGTGAAGCGATACTCGCTCGCAAGCCACACAGGACGGTGCGCAAACGTATCAGCAATCTGGTCGCGGAGCGTCGGCGTGAGCGCTGCCACGAAGCGAGCGGGGTCGGCTGCAGCAAAGTGATAGAGTTCGTCGAGGCTGGGGTCACCGGTCAACACCTCGGTTAGCGTGAGTGCATCGGTCTCAGAGCGCGCGAGCATCTCGATGGCAGACGACACCGACTCTCGAACACTCACCAGCGAGCCCTGAAATCCATCCTCAGCGTCGCGGTTGTCTTCGAAACGAAACGTCAAATCCCCCACTGGCACGTCCATGCCGCCGCTCTTGGTCTTGGCCCAGCGGTAAGCCATATAGCCGCAGGCTCCAACGCCGAAGCCGACGTATAGGAAGTCGAGTAGATGGGCCGCCAGTAAACCGCTCATCGAGAACCTCCGGCGGTAGAGTCATGCGAACTGCGGTGCAACGTTAGCAGTCTGATCATGTTTGTCACTTGAGCTGCCGTGCGGCGCTGCGGGCAGCCAGCAAGAGCTGCTGCCGGATTGCCTCAGGAACTGACTTACCCGCTAGGTAGCGATTCAGCGTCTTCGACCGTACGAGCGACGAAGCAACCATGGCGCGCGAGTAGTCGCCCATCGGCTCGTTGCCGATCGCGAGCTTCACATCTGGGCCTTTCGAATAGTCGAGGATGGAACGCCCCATACCGAGAAGCTTCAACATCACACTAATGGGGTCTGGACCGCAGGCAACCGACACGACCGACACAAGGTACGAGAGTCCTTTCACGGCACGGTGGTGCTTGCCAATCTCGTGGGCAGCTTGCAGCGAATAGGGAATTGGCGGTGCCTCCTCGCTGATGTGGCGGATGGTGTTGGCGTATGGGTAGAGCTTGTGGTTGGTGAGGAACCACTCAAGGTACCCGCGAACCTCACCCTCGAGGCGTTCGCCAGTCCAGTCGGACAGCCCCCTATTGAGGAGAGCTTCGGCTCCCTCGACAAAGCTCCGCTCGTCTAGGGCTTGCCCGTCGACGACGTAGGTCATGCCTGACTCAGAGCGCTCAACCCGGACCCCGATATTGCAGGCATGCATACGCTCGACGTAGCCCTTCGCAACATCGGCCTGCGCGCCCTCGTAGGCATCGTCTTCGGGACCGAAGCACGCCGGAGCGTAGCTCTCACTCATTCCGCCTCCGTCTCTACGCTCGCACTTTTCGTGCGTGCGGCGAGCGCCGACTCCCATGGCGCGGGCCAGCTCGACGTCTGCGAGCACCCGTTTCCGATATTGAGGCGGGTATTGGACGTGAGCTGTTAACGAGTCAGAATTTTGGGGGTGGTAGTGCTTTGCGCTGTCGGCATAGCCCATTCCGCGCACCGAACGGCCGAGGGCTTGTCCGCGCCGCGACGGCCGTGGTCCAAGCTTGTCCACAAGACCAGTGGGGACTTTCGACTCTGAGTCTTTCTGCAATACATCGACCACACGCACTCGCTTTTGAGGGGGTGGTGCTGCAGAGAGCAAGGGCCATGCCAACCGGTACAAGTGCTAGGGCAGGCAGGCGTCAACGCGTTCAGTCTCGTTGCGTGCCCCTTTTGACTGGGAAATGTGGGGGACAAAGACCCCACGGTGGGGCTCGCTGACCCCATGGGACGGAAGCGCCTATCATTAATGGGAAAACCCGAAGCGACTGGCCTGCTCGAAGCAAATCGCTGGGGCCTTTGGTCCGTGCAAACCGCCAGCCAAGCTGGGGTATTGAACTGTCCGAGCTGCTCCTAGGCCCAAATCAAGCGGCATTTTCGAGCGAGGCGAAAGGCGATGTGCTGGCCACCGGCGTCCGCTGGACGAAGGCGATGCGTGCATCGTCGAGTTCGGGTGAGCGAAGCGAACGCAAGGACGTCGCTGGCGAGGGCATTGCCTTCGCCTCGCTCGAAAATAGCGCCAAGCTCTCGTGACCAAGAGAACTCTCTTGTTCATGAGAATCCTCTTGAACAGGATGTTACGATTGCCTACCCTCCACCGAGTGAACGAGATCGAACAGCGCGCGCTCGATGCCCTGGTGGCGGAGCTTCCGTCCGCGACCGTTTCGCGGGGCGAGGGCAACGACGCAGTGGTCCGGGTTGGTGACCGCGTGATTCTCGTCGAGGCCAAGACCGTTCGTGAACCACGCTTGGAGCTCGTGCGCGGCGCACTTGCACAGACGGTGTTGCGCCTCATCAAGCATGCCGAAGGACGTGAGCTGCTCGCGCTGGTCTGTGCGCCAACGGTGAGTGCGAAGGTCCGCGCAGAGGCGCGACGCTTTATGGGTGCGTACGCAGCCGATATCGGGTGGGCACTCTTCGATGCTCGCGGAAATCTCGAGATCGCTACTGGCCAGGTCACGGTCAGCGCATATGGGCACGCCCCAGCGCGGGCTATCGCGAACAGCAAGCCGCCGCCGCGACCGTACACAGACCTCAACCGCTGGCTGTTGAAGCTCCTACTCGCCCGGGACCTTGAGTGGCCGCATGAACCTCAACAAGCCGATGCGAAACCCTCGATGGGCTCGATTCGCACGCTCGCCGACCTTAGAGCCGTCGGCAATGTCTCCCAGGCGACCGTGTACCGCTTTGTCGACGCTCTAAGTGCCTCTCACTCACTCACGACTAGGCCATTGAGGGTGACACGGTGGGCGAAGGTGCTCAACGACTGGCTCGCGAGCGATGATAACCGCCGCGCGGCACGCACCTCCGTTCGTGGGCTCTTCGGCGCGAACTTGGCTGAGCTGACGAACGATGCCGACATCTTGATTGGCGGTCTCGCCGCACTCGACAGCTATAACCTGTTGCACCAGACGAGAATCGGCCCCGTTGAACTGCATATCAGGGGGGATCTCCACGACCTGATGAACCGATGGGACCTCGAGTCATGTAGCACTCGGGATGCGGACTTTCGCCTCATCCAGTCGGCACATCCAGAGTCGGTCTTTCGGGCCGCAGGATTTGGTCACGAGGCGACTGTCGACGTGTGGCAAGCGGCGCTCGACGTCGTCGGCTCGGAGGCGCGCGGACGAGAGCAGGCCGAGCATGTCCGCGATGTGCTGCTTGCCGAGCTCCGCGCGCGCGGGGCGGCGAACTCGATCAACGCGACCGGGTGATTTGTGAACAAGGACACCCGTGAGGATCTCGCGCGACTGCTAGTGATCCTACAACCTAGGATGCACGAGCTGGTCTTGGTGGGCGGCTGGGCCGCATGGGTTTACGCAAACATGGCCAACGCCGCGCGACGCCAACCGGTCCTCCTCACTCACGACATCGACATCGCTGTAGCTTCGAGCGTCGCATCCGGTGCAACAAACGTCGGAGAACTCCTCCGCCAAGCTGACTTCGTCGACGTCATCGTAGGACCCGAGAGCAAACCACCGGTCACGCGGTACCAACACGTTCGACACCCTGTACCTGCCACGACCTATTGCGAGTTCCTGACCGACTATTCCGGGCCACCGGGACGGCCCCAAACACGCGTTGTCTCAGGCATCGTGGCTCAGAAGCTCCGGTTCATGAGCCTCGCTCTCATCAAGCCAATGACGATTCAACTCGCAACGCTTGGAGTCCCCGACCTGCCCAGACACGGCATTGTACGAGTCCCGCATCCGATGAACTACATCGTTCACAAACTCCTTACTGTGCCACGGCGGGCGCGAGCTTCGGACCAAGCCAAGGACCATGCGTACCTCTATCAAGTTGTTCTCGCCACTCATCCAGGCTGGCAGGAAATGCGGGAGCGCCTCGAGCACCTAGCCAGCGTCGTTCCGACGCGCTGGATCGATCGCGCGCAGCATGAGTTCGCGCAGCGCTTTTGCATGCCTCATTCGAGCGGGCCATCCGATGCAGCGGCCGTGCTTGCATCTGTGCTGAACCCAGCGCCGACCCCTGAGTCGGTGCAACGTGTCATGAATCGCGCAGGCCGCGAACTGGGCCTCATCACGAACGCGTAGCGGGGCCCGTCGGAGGTTGCGGCGCCACTCGTCCTCGCCCTGAGAGCCGCAGGGTCGCGAGGCACCTTGGGAGCTCGCCAGACCCCACCCGCTGACTGCCCGTCCCCCAGCGCCACTACCAAACACCAATAACCAAAGTCCCTTAGGCCCGATGGGGTTCAGAGTCTCCACACCGGGGTCAGTGGACCCCGCATTCGCCATTCAACCTGCCCTCTCGGCGGCACGGTCTCACGCCGACCCTGCTAACTCCGGCCTCGACCCCGTTGGCACATCACTTGCTCTAGCTCATCCCGTCCCCAACGACGGAGCGTCCATGTCCGAGCGAGTCCCCCGCACGCCGCAAGCCGCAGCCACGAAGGCTGACGCCACGGACGCGGTCATGCCGCCGACGTCTCGCGAGCGGCGGAAGGCATCGAAACAGCCACTCGCCGATGCCGACCGAGAGCGTCGCATTGCTGCCGCGAACAGGGTCACGGTTCCCTACCTCAATAACCGCGGGATGGCGCTGAGCTTTGATGCCAAGACCCGTGGCTGGCGAGATGCCAAGAGGGGGCACTTCGACCTAGAGAAGCTCGAAGCCACCAAGGCGCGTGTTGAGAGTCGCCACGCACTGGCTGACCCGGTATCGGAAGGCACAAGTGGCGTGACGGCCCACCTGACCAACTTCCTGGGCTGGCTCAACGAGAACCTTGTCGTCAGCAGCGAGAACCACCTCAAGTCGGGCGGACGTCCGGTGGTCATCCGCCGCTCGAAGATGGGTAGCAACCACTACCTCGCCGACGACATGGTCAACGAGATCGAGCTCGACCGCATGGTGCTCGTTGTCGGTGGTGTGATGTCGTTCACCGTGGGCGCTATGGGGTGTGTGGTTGCGGGCAGCGCGATGGCAGGTGCCAGCCTTGTCGACAAGATGTTTTTGGGCGCCGAAGTGGCATCAAAATTGAGGACCGCTGCAAGCGGGGCCGCTAACGTCATAGAGGGCGTCAGCGCTCCGGATGTCACACTGGGACCTGGCTCTTGGAAGTCGCTCCAGTGGCAGGTTCTGAAAGCCCATCTCGCCACCAACGTCGGGGCTCTCGTTGACGACTACTTTGGCGAGCGCGCTCCAGCCGCATCCGACCTGGCGCGCACTCGTGTCACGGAGGCTGCTCGCAGCGCGTGCAAGTGAACCCGTAACCGTGCCAGGATCTGCACAGGAGGCCCGAGATGAGAGACGACACGACCGACGTCGATAACGAAGCCCTGGAGCTCTCGCCCGAAGACCAGCAGGTAGAGCGAAGGACAACCAAGACCGCACAGACGATGGCCGGACTGACCATTGCTCACCTCATTGGACTTGTCGCAAACAGCGGCATACTCAACACGTCTCTCATCGTCACGGGTGTGTTCATCTTCATGCTGATGCCGCTAGGCGCTGCCCGCGCCGTCAAGTCGATCGGCACCATGGCCAAGCACGCGAAGACGCAGTGGCTCATCATCAGCGCGTGGGGCAGCGCCGTCATTACCATCGCCGTCTTGGCTATGCCGGACAGCTGATGACGACACCAGCAGACACCAAACGCGACGACAACATGACCGAGCGGCGTGCTTTTATCGCTGTAATCGGTGTTGGACTCTTGGAGGCGACTGAGGCCCAGCGCGAGAGACTGCGATGAAGGAACTTCCACATGAGACCCAGATGAGTGATGACGCCCGAAGTGCCCAAGACGAAGTGCTTCCACTCTCGTCGGGAGACGAGGAAGTTGAGCGGCGGACCCGCAAAACCGCCATCACGATGGCGGTGCTTGGCTGCATTCACATTGCGTTTCTCGTTGCCAATGGCGGTGTGCTCGACACGCCACTTATCGTGAGCGGCGCGGGGCTGTTTTTGATGGGACCGCTTGGCACCGCGCGTGCGATGAAGTCATTTGGCGGTTGGGCCAAGCACGCAATGACCCTGTGCTTGGTCACGCTTGTGTGGGGGATCTCGGTCTATCTCATCGCGTTCTACAGCATGCGCGCAGGCTGAGCTGTCGAGCGCGCGACGGAGCCCATGGCAATGACAACCGCACCCGCGCAGCCTACGATACCAGCGTCTTCACGCGACGGAGGGGTAGCGGTGCGACGATGGGCTTTGGCGTTGTGTTTGGTCAGCATGGGCTGCGGGGACGCGTCGTCGGGCTCCGATGCGACGACCTCGGACGCTGCGGACGTCGCGGACGCTGCGGACGACGACTCCCAGGCGTTGGACGCCATGACGATGGACAGCGCCAGCGCGCCTGTGGGTGGCGACACGACAGCCTCCGACATCGCGGCGGACGCACTGGCTGACGCCGCGCAGCCGGACGTCAGCGAGCCGCCGGACGTCGCGCTTGCCGTCGATACCGCGAGCGATCTGCCGATGGACGCCGTCGATGCCGCCGATGTTGACGACGCCGCCGACGTGGACGACGCCGCCGATGTCGAGGACGCCGTCGACGTCGACGACAGCATGAACCCTGTCGATACCAGCGCCGACACGGTCGCAGCGCCTAGCCCGACGACCGACCGGGTGTTCTACGCCGGCGGACCCGGCAACGAGAGGCTCTACGACGTGCAGCGGCTGCCAGACGGGACCTACCTCGCGGTTGGCGGAGCCGACGACCTCGCCTGGTTGCCGGCGGGCGTGCCCGTCACGGTCCTGGCGTCGGGCGGCATCGAGGGACAACCGAACGACGGCCGCATTGGCTTCGTCATGCATGTGGCCGCAGACCTTGGCGCGGTGCTGGCCGTTGCCCACTTCGCGCCCGGCGCGGTGAGCGATATCCGGCGCATTCGCACGGCGGGGCCCGCAGGCGCGGGCTCGCTGACCGTCTCGGCGACCACGATCGAGAGCAAGGCCGACCGGACGGGCTCCGTCATCGTGCGACTCGCTGGCGGATTCACAGCCACAGCTGCGCCCACGGTCGAGTGGGTGCGCAACGTCTGGGTCGCGGGCGACCACCAGTCACGCCAGCCGTGGGACGTCGACAGCCAAGGCCGCGTGACCTACGTCACTGGCCAAGCCACCGGCTTCGACTGGGCGGCTATCCAGCGCTTCGATGCCGACGGCAACGACGACATCGTGGCGAACTGGCGCAGACACTGGGGCCCGGAGTCCGCACCCGGCGAGTACGCGGGAACCGTGGCCGACCTGCCCGGCGTCGCCCTCGCCCGCAGCGCCATCGTGATGAAGCCGAAAGGGCGCTGCACCCTGCGTTCGTGGACCCAGGCCGACTACGACGCCATCGAGACCGACGGCAACGGTCACCCGCGCCAAGGCCGCTGGCCGAACGACTACTTCTTCGACGGCCCCTGCGACAACGACAACGTCCAGAGCAACGGCCCAGGCGCGACCGGCTACCAGGCCACCTCAAAGACGCATCGCGTCGGCGCCATCGTGGCCGACCGCGCCACCGACGACATCTACGTCGGGTTCAACGTCCAGTCGACGCTACCGGGCGGCAACCCGGACTTCGAGCCAGCCGTCATGGCGCTCGCGGCTGACGGTAGCCTCCGCTGGTGGCAGCGGCTCTACCGCGAGACGGCCGACAACTCGAGCCCCGACCAGTACGTGGATTTTCTGGCGCTCGACCCTGCGGCTGGCGAGCTCGTTGTCCTTGCCCGCTGCCACGGCAACAACGTCGTCAACTTCTTCAAGGGCAACGAGCTTGCTGCTGCGCCAAGCGCTTCTGGCTTCCAGAACCAGTTCACCGGCAGCAGCGGCAACATCCACATCTCCTGGCTCGGCCGGCTCACGACGGCCAGCGGAGCCGTCATGGCTGCGACCTATCTGGCCGAGTACGCAGACGCCATGGAGGGCACGACCACGCCCCACCCTGCCCCCATCATGGACGGCTGGCCCGACCCGAACGCCGGCTGGCCCAGGCTCAACACCACGCGTTCGCGCGCGCTTGCAGTCGCTGACGACGGAGAGGTCCAAGTCATCGCCCGCGGCCGCAGGACGATGACCACCGCGGCTGCCTATCAAACGATGGCAACGCTTGCCGAGGGCGCCTCGGGCTGGAACGACTTCGTGCGGGCCTACGAACCCAACCTCAGCCTGCCGCGCTACAGCTCGATCCTGCGCGGAGAGTGGGACCCGGCCGCCGATGGCGGACCCAGCGGCGTGACGCTGGACGCGCTGGTGCCGACTCCCACAGGCACTCTCGCCATCGGCTGGAGCACCGTCGACGCCGCCGGCCAGCCGGAGTCGACGTCACCAATGCCGACAGCGAACATACCCAGCTGGGGACGCGCGGCGCCAGAGGGTGAGGACCTGGTGTTCGGGCACTTCAGCTTCTGAGCTCGTGCGTGTGACGGCCCCGTCCGGCCGCGACCGCGAGCCGACGATTTGCCTTGCTCGCACGCCCTCTGTCACTTATCACGCCCGCCGCGCACGGTATCGTGTCGCAACAGCCACCTTCCACGAAAGGCAGATTCACTATGAGCGCACGTAAGCTCGTCGTGTTGGGAACATCGTCTGCGGTGCCCACACGCTACAGAAACCACAACGGCTACGCGCTTCAATGGGACAACGAAGTCTTGCTCTTCGATCCCGGCGACGGAACGCAGCGTCAGATGCTGCATGCGGGGCTCTCAGCCACCCAGCTAAAGCACATCTGCATCAGCCACTTTCATGGCGACCACTGCCTCGGTCTTGCGGGCGTCCTGCAGCGCATCTCGTTTGACGTCGTGCCGCACGAAGTCTCGGTGCTCTATCCTGCGAGCGGCGAAGAGTACTTTGAGCGCTTGCGACACGCTTCGATCTACTGGGAGCGCGGCAAGATCGTGCCCACGCCCCTCACGGACGAAGGCGTGGTCGACATCGCCGCACCCTACGACATCATCGTCAAGCGCCTGTCGCACACGGTCGAAGCGTTCGGCTATCGGGTGCAAGAGCGCGACGGGATTCGGATGCTCCCAGACAAGCTCAGAGCCGCGGGCGTCCAGGGGCGTGCGATCTCACAGCTCATTGCGGACGGCGTTGTTCGCGTCGGAGATCGCGATGTGCACCTGCAAGACGTCTCTGTCGTGCGCAAAGGCCAGTCGTTCGCCTTCGTGATGGACACGCGCTACTGCGAGGCAGCCGTCGAGCTCGCGCTTGGGGCCGACCTGGTCGTGTGCGAGTCAACGTACCTCGACGACAAGGCCGAGCAGGCCAAAGAGCGCGGCCATATGACTGCCAAGGACGCCGCGCGCGTCGCCAAAGAAGCAGGCGCGCGACGCCTAGTCTTGACCCACTTCTCGCAGCAATACCCGGATGTGCAAGCCTTCGTGGACGAGGCTAAGGAGATCCATGAGGACTGCGTGGCGGTCGAAGACGGCGATGTTGTCGAGGTGCCGCCGCGCCTCGACGGGTAGACGCCAGCGCCGCTTCACGTTTGCGAAGCGGCGGTGAGGACTAAGCAAACCTGACGAGAGCGCTGAACTACAGTGACGCGCGGACGGCGTCGAGTTCACCTGCCGTGAGCACGCTCACACCCTCCCGAAAACGCAGGCGTAGCGATAGTGCGCGGCGTGCCGGCTCATCGAGGGCGTAGGTCGCTCCGACCAGATCTGGAGGGATCAGGTATTTCCCGCAATAGGGGCAGTCGTATGCGCGTGCCGTGCCGCCGCCGGCAGAGTCGAGGCGCGCTGTCCCTTCGAGTCTTCGCTGGCACAAGCGGCAACAACCGTATGGCTCAGGCGATAGCGGCTGGTCGATGTCGTCGCTCATAGACCGTAGTTCTTCACATTGTAGCGGTGGTTGTTCTTCTTGTTCCGCTCTTGCGCGGCCTTGTTCTTGATGCCTTCGGGACTGGAGTGGGAGTAGTAGAGCATGCTCTCAATGTCCTGCTCGGACATCGTCATCTTCTTCTTGGTGTGCGTCTTGAGCGGAATGGTCCGCGCGACCTCCGCGCCAGCAGCCCCAGCTGTGGTCTCCACATGCGCCTTCACCGTCCACTCAGAGTCGGACTCGCTATAGCTGACAACCAAGACTGACTTCGTCAGTCCGAGGCCTTCAAGTGCGATGGCCGCCGGGCCAAGTGAGAGCACACCCTCGAGCGAGACATCGACGTTTCGAAGGTGTGCAGCGGCTGTGCTCAGAGCTGCCTCCACGCCGGTGCCGCTGATGAACGGTACCTTGATCTTGCCCGAGCGCCCTGCCTTGGTGTCGGTCTTCTCGACGCCAAGTCCGCCGATGTTGCCGCCCTTTGTGATGGACGTCGTTGACTTGGTGTTGACGTCAAAGCCCTTGCCTTCGCGCAGCGCCATGGTCTTGGTCGTCGCCGTCGTGTGGGCCATCTTCCCACCGAGCTCGAATGGGCCGATCTTTAGCGCAAGCTTGCCGCCGAACGAGATGCTCGTCGTGAGTGCCAGCTGAGAACTCCGAGCTCGGAGCTCGTCGATCTCTGCTCGGTATTGCTCGTCCGTCTCGTACCGTGCTTCATCGAAGTCCGGCAGCGTCGTCATGTGCTC
>CALHXW010000047.1 GCA_938040325.1 uncultured bacterium
GCCCCGCATGCCTGGATGCGGTGAGTGATGGACGCCATCCGCTCGAAGCACGACGCCTGGGCACCGTCGTCCACCGACGACGATACCCAAGCTGTGGCGGGTCAGACCGACTCTATCCAGTCACCGCCCGGTAGTTCAGCAGCGGTCGCAGGCGCCTCACGACCTTCACCAGGTCGCGCTGGGCGCGCATCACGCGGCTGATGTCGCGGTAGGCACTCGGCGACTCTGCCAGGAGGCGCTCGGTCGCGGCTTCCTCAAACCAGACGTCACGCATGTCCCGCGTCACCGTCCGCTCCGACAGCCGCTGCCTCGCTTCGCTGCGGCTCATCGCACGACCGGCGCCGTGGCTGCATGAGTTTAGTGCGTCGGCTCGACCGCGCCCGAGGACGTGGAACGTGGCCGAGCCCATGCTGCCCGGAATGACGCCCGACTCCATGTCACCCGCAGGGATGGCGCCCTTTCGGTGGACCCAGAGGCCGCTCTCACGCGTCACCGAGTTGTGCGTGCAGTCGAGGTACGACTCCGCGACAGGCACGGCCCCAAGCACTCGCTCCACGATGGCCGCCAAGCTCGCGATGAGGCGCGCACGATTGGCGCGTGCGAACGCCACCGCCCACTCTGCGTCCGCAAGGTAGTCGCGTCCGGCTGCTGACGTCGCTGTCAGCCCCCGCAGCCGCTCACCGCCGGTGTGCAGGTCGCGAATGGCGGGGCCCATGCAGCGCGAGCCTGTGTGCACGAGTGCCCAAAGACAACCGGCCTCGTCGAGCTGGAGCTCGGTAAAGTGGTTGCCGCGTCCAATCGTGCCGAGCTGCCGCTTGCCGTTGCGCCGCTTCAGTGACTCGAGCTTGGGATGCGAGAGTCCGGCGTCGAGCTCTCGAGGCCAGAGCGCTGCTGTCAAACAACGGGTAATGGGAACGCTTGGTGACGGGTCAAAGGGAACGCCTGATTTTCATGTTGGGTCGAGGCCATGTGGGATGTACGCGTCGAGGTTTTGGTGACGGGTCAAAGGGAACGCTAGGCCGCGGTCCGATAGGACTGGCCGCTTAGCTTTACGACGTGGCTGTGATGGAGCAGCCGGTCCATCGCTGCGGAGGCTAGGAGCTCGTCGTGGAAGAGGGGAAACCACTCTTCGACGGCGCGGTTCGAGGTGACGATGGTCGACCTCCGCTCGTAGCGCTGGCGGATGATCTCGTACAGATCATGAGGCTCATCATGCTGAAGAGGGCGCAGGCCGAGGTCGTCGATGATGAGCAGGTCGACGGTTGTGAACTTGGCGAGCTTCTTGTCGTAGGAGCCGTCTCCGCGAGCAGCGCGGAGTGCCGTGAACATCGCATTGGCCGTGAGGTAGAGAGTCTTGACGCCGTTCATGCAGGCGCGGTGGCCGACGGCCTGGGCGATGTGGCTCTTTCCGACACCGGCGGGACCGACGAGCAGGACATTGGTCTTTGTGTCGATGAAGCGGCAGCTCGCGATGTCGAGGAGCTTGGACTTGGGCAGCTCCGGATTGAAGGCGAAGTTGAAGTCTTCGAGAGTCTTTCGGTGCTCGAACTGGGCGCGGGCGAGGCGTAGGTCGAGCTGGCGCGCGGCTCGGCGCTCGACCTCGTCGGTGAGCAGGCGGAGCAGAAACTCAGCATGGCTCAGCTCGCCATCGACGGCCTGCGTGACGCGGACATCGAGGGACTCGAGGACGCCGGAAAGACGTAGTTTCTTGAGGATAGGGACCAGTTCATCAATGGGACTCATGAGTGGTTATCTCCATGTGTTTGGCGAGTAGCTCTTGGGGGTTACGGGCGAACTGAGGTCGGCTCAGCGAGCCGCCTGAGACGATGACGGGTAGCGGCAGTGGCTCAAGGTCGAGCGCCTTCTGAAGGATGTTGCGAACACCGACGTAGCTGTAAGTGCCGTAGAACTGGGCGCGTTTGACCGTTCCGCGAATGCGATGTGGCGGGAATCGTTCGAGGTGAGTGACGATGGCCTGCACGTCGCGGAGCTTGTGTAGGACGTCATCGCTGGCAAATACCTCGGTGACGAAGGCTTTGACGTCGCTGCCGAGGGCGTCGGCGCGGCTCAGCCAGTAAGACTCCGACCGGTGCATCAGGTCGCGGCGATGCTCCGGTAAGTGCGGCTCGTGGGTCGTTCGACGCTTCTTGCCGTAGGCGCGTTCATGGGTCGCGACGCGCTGATCATCGGCGTAGATCTCCACCGAGTCGGGCGTTGCGCGCAGCCACAATTGCTTGCCGACGAGCCGCCAGGGAACCGAGTAGAGCTTACGGTCGAACGTGATGTGGCTGTCCGTATGAACGGTCGCGCGCTTCCAGACGATGGTCTTGAACCGCTGTGCTGGCAGCGGCAGCAGCGCCGACTTCTCAACGCTCTCAAAGACCGCGAGGGGCCGGTCGCCCGTCGTGCCATGGACCCGCTGCCCAGCAGTCTTGGTGACCCAGTCGAGGAGCTCGCCGTTGGCGACACCGATGTCGGTCGTGTCGATCGTCGCGAGCGCGTTGTGCTTGACGTAGTTGACGGCCGACTCGACCTTGCCCTTCTTCTGCGGGCTAAAGGGTGGCGTCGGGTCGATCTTGAAGCCGTAGAAGCGTGCCAGCTCGCGGTAGCTGCGGTTAAGCTCAAGCGCGTGGCGATCAGCGGCGCCGAAAGCGGCCTTGAGCACAGCAGCTTTGAGGTTGTCGGGTACGATGACCCGCGGCGTACCGCCAAAGAACCGGAACGCTTTGGTGTGCAGCTCCAGCCAGGTCTCGACCTTTTGGTCGAACACAAGCTCGGCGAACATGTGCCGGCTGAAGCCGAGGACCATCACAAACACCCAGGCTTTGCGAACGCGTCCTGTCGCTTCATCGAAGAACTTCCCAGCATACCCAAAGTCCACCTGCGCGACCTCGCCAGGGGCGGTGTCGACGATGAGCGCGACGTCCTCAGCAGCGACCCCGCCAGCACGCTTGAGCCGTCGGACCATCCGCAGGACCGAAGAGTAGTGGCCGGTGTAGCCCGCTTCTGTGCGGACCAACCAGTCGTGGATCGCCTTCGGCCCGACCCCCTCTGCCGCCTTTTTCTTGATGACCTTGCGCCAGGGGTCCACCGAGCTCACGTAGCAACGAACGGGGCCGTCGCCGACCCCATCGAGCACGGCCGTACGCAGCTCCTCGAGCTCTGGCAGCTTCTCAACGGCGCCCGCCAACAGGTCGTGAGCGTCGAGCACCGTCCGGTAGCGAAGCTCGGTCTTCGGGCTCATCCGAAGCAACCGAGCCACCTCCCGAGGACCTACGCCCAGCCGGTGCAAACGCACGAGTTCTTGTAGTCGATGCATGTCTGTCCTTGGTGCTGCCATTCGGCCTCCTTGCGGAAGCCAATCCTGACACCTCAGACGCGTTCCCTTTGACCCGTCACCGGGCGTTCCCTTTGACCCGTCACCGGGCGTTCCCTATCACGCGTCACTGCGCGTTCCCTTAGCCCGTCACGTGACAGCTGCAGACTACTGGCTGAAGTCGTCAGCGCACACTGAGCGCTTCAACCAACCCTTCTCTCGCAAGTACTGCAGAGTCTCCCATTCGCTGGGGTCAGAAGTCCCCAGGGTGGGGACTATTGACCCCGCGGATTTCAATCAAAAGACCACGGCGCCAGGACTGGCTCCCCGGTTTGTGCGTGGCTAGAGTCGGCAGATAGGTCTCATCCGTCGACTGGTTAAGTTGGGGTAGACTGAAGATTTCGAGGATTCGGCCGATTGGTATGGGACTTGCTTTAGAGTACGAGCTAGGAGGTTTCCGATGAGCGGTACACCAACGCATGTACAGGCACCAAAGAACCGTCAAGACGGCTCCGGCCAAGACGCCAAAGGCGACCGACGGACGTCGGTGGGTCAAGAGGTCGCGACCC
>CALHXW010000048.1 GCA_938040325.1 uncultured bacterium
AGCGCGCTGAGAAACCCGGTGACCGCATAGGCTTGCCCAATCATCGCCGTCATCTCCCACGCCACCTCGGGGTCTTGGTGAACGGCCAGCGCGGTGATGAGCGTGTCGACGAGGGGGTAGCTCATGGTCGCGTACCACGTCACGTCGCTCACCAGCGCTGCGTCCTCCCGTCCAGAGAGCGTCATCGCTTTGAGCGCGCTTCGCAGCGGCTTGTCGAGCAGCACTGGCCCTGTCCAGCGCGGCGTCGCTGGGGGCTCAACGAGGAGCTCGAGCGCTGCTGCCCCCCCGCCGAGGACCCCGATAGACACCGCGTCGCGCCAGTCCGACGTGCGCCAGTGGTCCTGCCAGAGTGCCGACGTCGCATCGGTGTCGGCAGCAGGGGCCGTCGCCCAGCCCGGCGCAAAGCTAAAGACCGTCAGCGCAAAGGCGGCGAAACGCAGCGAGCGAGCTATGAGAGTGCCGGTCATGAGCCGACCCTAGCAGGACGACCCGCGTTCGGCTTCGAGTCTCTTCACCCGGAGGCAGGAGCCCACGCTTGAGCGAGTAGCTCGGAGAGCTCATCGCCTGCTTGAAACCGTTTGTAGGCGGCGAATGCCGCGGTCACGCGTCCGTCGATGAGGACCAGCGTCTCGCCGTAGCCGTGCACGTCCATGTGATGACGGAACCAGACCGGCAACGCATCGGCGTCGAGGATGTGAAGTGCGAGGGGATCGGTCCGCTCCGCCAAACCGGCGGCGAGCCACGACAAGGCCGCCACGCTCTGGCCGCTCCACGCGGCATGAGCAAACACAACCCCGTTGTTGGGACACGCCGCGTGCTCGTCGACGAACGCCACCCGTCCCAAGGGCAACGGGCAGCGGCGCAGCACCTGTTCTCTGTCGAGCGTGGGCATCTCAGCGAGCGTCTTGTCTCATTACTTTCCGGCGCAAGTCCTGGGCCGAGTTCGGCGTTACAGCCTATCGAATTGACCCGCCAGTCCTTTGGATGCCGTCGTTAGAACTCGACCCAAGAGGCACCAAGACGTTCGCATGAGCTAGCGGGCAGACGATCCATGCGCGAGCTGATACTGCTTCGGCGTGGTCCGGTAGACGCGCTTGAAGGCCCGGATGAAGCTCGACACGTCGGCGAAGCCTGACTGCCAGCAGGCTTCGGTGACGTTGCAGACATTGCCGGCCAGCAAGGTGGCGGCGTTGTCGAGGCGCCTCTTGAGCAGCCACCTGGCGGGTGACGTACCGTAGATGCGGGTGAAGTCTCGCTTGAAGGTGCTGAGGCTGCGCGAGGTGAGCGTCGCCAGCTCTTGGTTGCTGACGGGTGTGAGGCAGTGGCGCTCGATGAGCAGCCGAAAGCGCGCATCGCCAGAAGCGTTCGCGTCGTCGATCGCACGGTCCCAAAAGCTCTGGGCCCAGCGGTCTCGCATCGCGAGCATCACCTCCTCGACCTTGAGACCAATGAGGCGCGGGTCAGGCGCCCGCTGAAGCTGGTCTGGTAACGCCGTCAGCAGCTCGAGGAGGTAGCCGGTGGGCGCAATGACAGGCGACGCTTGAGGCCCCCCGATGCTGACGTCGCTGCCTCTGTTTGGGTCCCGGCGGCGTGGCTCGTAGCGCGACGCGAACGTCCGCAGAAACGACTCGTCGAGCGAGAGTAAAGTCGACTGGTACGGGGCCTCCGTGTCGAGGATCTCGGTCATGATGTGGAGGCCCCGCGAGAGCAAGATCAGGTGACCGGCCGTGATGATCTGGTGCTGTGGACCCAGCTCAAGGCGCTTGGTCCCGCTGCGGACAAAGACAAGCGTCGGCAGGCAGACCAAGACACGCTGCCGGCTGGAGCCATGCTGGTTGAGGTGCGACACCACGGTGCCGGCCGTCGTTTGGTGAAGCGCGTGCCCCGTGTCCTCTCCCAGATCCCACGGCACTTCAAAGGCCCGAACCGCGCTGCTCATTCGACTCTCCTCCGAGGTTGCGTCTGCATGGAGTCTAGTGTCGATTATCTGCCCGCGGCGCTTTTGACCCAAATTGCCGACTTTTTGACCCGTCGCGGCGAGCGGCACGGCGTGCGATCGGCGACGGTTGAGGTGCGAGGAAGACGCCTCGCACCACTTCTTAATCCTCGACGCCCACGGAGCTCACATGACTCGCATCCCCGTCCTCACTGCCAAGGCCGCGATCGCCGCGATCGCCGTCGTCGCCCTCGTCTTCGCCGGCGCCTGTACGTCCGCCCCAGCCCACCACAGCCCCAGCCTCGTCAACGTCTCGCCGGCCGCGACCCACGACGGACTGACCGGTCTTCCGTACTCTCTCGATGTTCGCTCATCGACCCTCGGAAGCGAGCTGACCATGCCGGCAGACACCATCTTCAACGGCTTCGGGTGTACCGGTGGCAACCTCAGCCCGGCCCTGGAGTGGACCGCTGGACCGGCGGGCACCAAGAGCTACCTCGTGATGCTCCATGACCCAGACGCACCCACGGGCGTCGGCTTTCATCACTGGTGGATCGCCGACCTCCCGGCATCCACGACGTCACTCCCGAAAGGCTTCGGCACTGACACGCAGGGTGACGCGGGCGTGACGGGTCGCAACGACTACGGAGCTACCGGGTACGGGGGCCCCTGCCCGCCTGAAGGCCGGACGCACCGCTACGAGTTCTATGTCTGGGCGCTCGGTGTGGACGCACTCGGCGTCGATGCTCAGACCTCTGCGGCCGTCGTCCGCTTTCTTGTCCGAACCCAAGCGCTGGCCGTCGGGCGTCTGGTAGCCACCTACGGCCGATAGTCCGACGGAGGGCGGCAACGCGGCATCAGCCGGGCGTCCAAGTCGCGATGCGGCGCGCGCTGCATCGCGACGACCTCAACTCGCGCATTGCATATCGACCCCAACGCCCCCCAGAATGCCGCCTCTCAACGGTCACGACACCCGGAGGCTGAGAATGCAGCTCGTCGCACTCTTGTTCATCATGCCGCTTTTGGCCGCACCTGCTCCTACGGGCGCGTCGCCTTCACCCATCAAAGACGGCTGGGCCGCCCTGCTCGCGTCCAACTGCGACCTCAAGGCGCAGCACGTGAACACGCCGCTGGAGGCCCGAGCGCTGCGAAACGTTCCGTACGCCCTGCGCGGCAAGCAGCTAAAGTCTGCTGAGCTGACCGAGCTCTATACAGCCGACGGCGGCTGGTACAAGCCGCAGGCCGACGCGAAGGCCAAGTTCAACAAGCCCACTTGGACGTGCATCAAGAAACTTCGCAACCACGAGGCCGCCCTGCGCGAGCGCCTGAAGTGGCCCCTCAACAAGGTCGAGCGCCGCATCACTGGCAACCACAAGGTTGTCTCCGAGCTACGCAACAACAAGGTCGAGCGCCTCATCCGCCGAGATGTCTTTAGGGCCAAGGACGAGACGACGTGGCACCTCATCGACAGCTGCGGCAAAGACGACGCTGGCAAGCCCATGTGCAACGGGCCGCAGGTGATCTGTACCGCGGAGCGCTGCTTCATGTTCTACCCGGGCTGAGCCGACGGATTGGCTATTGGCCGCAGCCGACGTCCGGTCTAGGCACCATCTGTATCAGCGACACGCGGATGTGGCCGTCGGGTGGCAGGCCAGTGACGCCTGGCCCGTCGTTGGTCTGGTCGCCGAATGCGATGATCCCGTTGAGCTCGACAGACGGCCGCGTGAGCACCTCCGTTCCGTCGACCGACACGCTCGCCCCGGTGTCGTCGACCGCAAGCCGGTAGGTGTGAAAGCCATCCGTCGTGTCCAAGCTGGCTGAGCCAGTCCCGCTTGCCCACCCAATGGCGTCCTCGTCAAAGTAGATCATCTGACTGCGCTGACTGGAGGTCCCGAACCCGTTGACGGGCATCGGGGTGTAGGCGGGCATCAGGGCGACCCCAGCGTCTGAGGGGTTGTGGGGATTGGCCGCCAAGACGTGCATCGTCCACTCCAGCACGTGGGTATCGAACGCACTCTCCGGCACTTCGAAGCTGTAGAGAACCATCGTCCCGGTCGCAACGCTCGACGGTCCTAGGGTGTTGAGCTCCACCGCTTCTCCGTCGGCCGTCACGTCGATCGGCGAGGTCTGGTTTGTCGTCTCAAGCCAGCCCTGAGCTGTCGGCACGGCCTCGCCGTGCAGGAGCGTCCACACCTCGCTGCCCCGGCAGGCCCCCTGCGCGCAGACGTCGCCGAGGGTGCACGGGTCCCCGTCGTCGCACGGTAGGAGGTCAGGCCTTGCGACCAGCTCACAGATCCCGGTTGCAGCGTTGCACGCGCCAACTGAGCACGGGGTATCGATGAGGCTGCAGTCAATATCGAGTGGGCAGAGGTCAGCCCCCACCGTGTCAGGTGTGATGGTGTCGGCAGCACTGACCGTATCGACCGGCTCCGCCGTGTCTCCGGCGACCGTCGCTGCGTCGGGCTCGACCGCGTCCGTCTCTTGCGAGTCCGCCTCTTGCGAGTCCGTCTGTCGCGAGTCGGGCGGCAGCGTCGTGTCGACCAAGACGGCGTCGTCGGCTGTGTCCAGGTCGCCGAACACGCCTTCTTTGATCTCGAGACAACCTTGGCTGCAGGCGAGCAGCACAAAGCTCACGACTCCACGCACCATCCGACACCTCCGGGCTCGAAGCCGTCTTAGTGTAGCCGGTGCGGGCAACTGTGCCCAATAGCCGCTGTGTTCGGTCCTGCGTTCATTCGTCTCGACGCTGCCTCTTCAAGGCGAGGCGCAACACCTAAGCCTGATTCGCAAGCCACGCGTCGAGCCGCTCCACCTCAAGCACACGCTGACCAGCGGCGTCGATCGCTGACAGTAGCTTGTTGAGCAGCCATGTCTCACGCGAGACCGCCGTGTCGCCCAAGCCCAGAATCTCGTCACGAACCGTGCACATGAGAGTGTGGGCTGACTTCAGCTGATTCGTCGTCTGGATCGCCCGAACCGCGCCGAGGCGAGCACCGTAGTTCCGCAGTCGACCGCCGCTGTTGGCCACTTTGGCGTGCGCCGCGCGCGCGTACTCTTCCGCGTTGGTCGCGAATCCGGCGATGCTCTCGCTCTGGCTCGCAAAGTACGTGGCGCGAGCCTCATTGGCTTCGGTCGCGTCGGCCGGGTCAGAGACGACCTTTCGGAACGCCACGACTGTCAGCGTCCGTTGGGGCCCATCGGGTCCAGCGTCTCGGGATCTCCCAAGGTACTGAGCTGCTCGATCGGTTGCCGCGGGGTCGGCCTCCCTCGCATCCCGGTACTCCTCGTAGTAGCTCTGGCCTTGTTCGGAGCCGTACATTCGGAAGTACCAGTTATCGAAGTTGTTTTTGTTTCTGTCGGCTTGGGCGTGAACCTCAAGCGCGAGTTCATCGCCACCGGAAGCCGCGACGATCGGAGTGAAGTGGTCGCCCCCCTCTTGGCTGTACACGCCATATCCGCCACCTACGCCAGCTTTCGCGCCAGAGTTCACGTGGCTGTAGGCCCCACGCTTGGTCCGCTTGTCTTCGCCGAGCGACGCGTAAGCGCTGTCCGCTTTGTCGCGCGACTTACCTGTCATCAGCGCACGGGCGTCCTTTGCGGAGTCGTCGTAAGTCTTCGACGAGTACGTGTTGGTGACGTCTCTGTCCTCACCATGGCGGATCGTGTGGCGCATGCCCATCTGCGCTTCCATATTGAGGCGGTCAGCACCGCCGTCCACTTGGGTGAGCCCCATGGCCACACCCATGTTGGCGTTGCAGTTCTGGGCCGTCGTCATCGCTGGGCCCTGGGTCTGGTTCACCAGGTTTGTTGCGGTGACTTGTTGCAGCGCCTTGGTGCCGCTCCCGTCAGGTGCATCGACGTTGATGGCGCCGCCGCCAACCGACAGCTCGTAGCCCGAGCCAACGCGCGCGAGCTCCGCAGCCGAGGCCTGAATCACGCCGGGCGAGGCATAGGCCACCTGCAGTGAGCGATCACCCTCTGGGAAGACGTCGGAGTCCAAGACCACCATCTCGCCGTCGTTGGCGACGCGACACGCATCACCACCGATAGGACCTGCCTGGACCTTTGAGTACATCTGGACCGGGCCGCTTCGGCTGCTGCTCAGCTGCTGCACAGCCCCGCTGCTGCTGCCGCCGCCGCCGGCCACTTCATCGAGCAGATCGACGGCACTCTGGCCGGCGACCACACGATCGGCCACAGCATCAGCGTTGCGCTCGTAGACATCGCCTGCTGCACCGACGCCGCCCTTCAGCTGGACCCCGTGCTGTTGCTGGATCACGTGGGCAGCTTCGTGTGCGGTCGTGTGTAGGTCGGGTGCGCCATCAAAAGCCACATGGGTGCCGGTGGCATACGCTTGAGCCCCCATCGCGCGGCTGGCCTGGCTTGCTGCCGCCCCCGTGTGAGCCGAGATCCCCCCAACATCGTAAGGTCCGAATGCGGCCTGGATAGCGTCAGCATGCGGGAGTCGACTGCCGCTGCCAGCGACACCAGCCGCTGCTGCCTCGTGCACGCCGGGTTGCCCTCCGGCACCGGACCGCTGAACCGGTCTGAGAGCGGCGACCTGCGCATCGTAGTCAAGCCCTCGGAGCGCGGGCCGAGCCGACCGAGCGCCTGGTGCCGCGTCCTCGCGTTGGGTGTCAGGTCCGCGCGTGTCCGCTGATTTGGGATAGTCAAACATGAACCCTCCGAGGTGCGACGGCTCCATCGCATGGGCCGAAAGCACAAGCAACGTTTGAGGCATAAGTTTCGAAAGATGAAGAGCAATCGGACCGGAAACCGAGACCTACCAAGCCGCTCGGCGACGCCAAAGAAGGTCGAACCTCATGTGAAGAAACGCGCGGACGCGGCTGCCTTCGATCACGAACAACTTGCCCCGTTCCACTGCAGGATCTCGCACCTGCCGTGCGCCATAAGCGGCTGACGGGGGGCGGATAGCGGCGGCCATAGACCGAGATGGCGCCGGACTGCATCTGCCAATGGCCCAAGGTCGGTCCAGGACGATTCGCCATGCAACACAAGGCCATCCAACGGCGCGAGTCGACGTGCTTGGCTTGCCCTGGCAAATTGGAGGCATGAGCGATGCGACGTCACCAACCACCGGCCGGGAGATGTTCTGCCCGACCTGCTCGGCATCTTACGCCGACGATCGAACCGTCTGCGCAGCCGACGGGGCGACGCTGGTGCCGTTGGCAACGCGCGACGGTGACCCGCTGATCGGCCAGCAGATTGCTGGGCGGTTCGAGGTCGTCTCGAAGCTAGGCGCCGGCGGGATGGGGGCGGTCTACCGCGCGATTCAGCGGCCCATCGACCGAGAAGTGGCGCTCAAGGTCATGAACAGCGGCGGCGACACCCGTGCTGCAAAGCGGTTCATTCGGGAGGCGAAGCTCGCCAGCCAGATCAGTCACCCCAACACCGTCACGCTCATCGACTTTGGTCAGACGGACGACGGCTCGCTCTTTCTGGCGATGGAGCTCGTCGAAGGCCACTCCCTCTATGAGATCATGCGTGACGAGGGACGTCTCGGTCCGGAGCGCGTCGTCGACATTGCCCGCCAGGTCTGTGACGGACTGTCCGCCGCGCACACCCTTGGTATCGTCCACCGCGACCTCAAGCCCGGCAACGTCATGGTTGGCACCAGTGGGCGCGCCAAGGTCGTGGACTTCGGGCTAGCGAAGTCTCTCGGCAGTGAAGCCTCTCGGGTCACACGCTCGGGCGATGTCTGCGGCACCCTCGCCTACATCGCACCCGAGTCCGCGCGTGGCGAAGAGGCGGTGCCGCAGAGCGATCTCTACGCGCTTGGCGTGATGATGTTTGAGATGCTCGAGGGACAGCTTCCCTTCACCGCAGACGCGCCTCATGCCTTGCTGCTGCACCACGTCATGACCCCGGCACCTCGGCTGCCAGACCACTACCCAGAGTCGCTGCGTGACGTCGTGGCGCGGTTGATGTCAAAGGAGATCGACGAGCGCTATGCGTCGGCTGCGGCCGTCCATGCGGCGCTTGGAGAGGCACTCGACGGGTGGGTGCCTGGGCGAGAGCCCGAACGGACTGCCCTACCCCACGCCACGGTCGAGGCCCTCGAGACTGCCAGCGATCGTCGCCCGCCGGCTGCTCTGCATCGCACCTCATCGGGTGAGCTTCCCAAGATCCCGGCGCCTCGCTCGCGCATCGCGTGGGCTGTTGCGGCACTCGCGCTCATCGCCGGCGGTGCCTGGTGGCTGGTCGACCAAGCGAAGAGCGATGCCGACGACACCGTTGTCGCAGCGCCCCTCACCGACGCCACGGCCGAGACCAAGCCGACTGCAGACCCGAAGGTGCAGCCTGGTGCGACGAGCGTCGCGCAAGTAGCCGCACGGTCCGATGCGGAGCCTTCCAACCTAGCGCCGCATACGGCCCAGGCAAAGCCCCCACGGCCGAGCGCAGCTGGCGACGTGCCGACGCAGCGCGTCGCCCCGCCGTCAAAGACCGCGACAAAGACGACGGCGGCCGCGGTGGCTCCCACGATCGCCAAGCCGATGACAGGAAGCGGGACCCGAGCCGCTGGCGCCATCGCCCCCACGTCTGCTCTGGTCGCCAAGGCACCCAAGGCCGTCACCACGCCGATTCGATTTAGCTCCGAGCCACCGAAGGCCAGCGTGCGCGTCAATGGCGTCGACGTCTGCCGCCACACGCCGTGCGAGTGGACCCCAACGACCGCCGACGCGCAGCTCCGCGTGACGATGCGAAAGAGTGGCTACACCTCTAGGACCAAGGTTGTCGCTACGAGCGACGGCGACAATGTCCACCTCCGCCTGCGCCGCACCACAAGGCGAAAGACGCCGAAGAAGCCCTTGAAGTCGGAGCCCTCTGCTGACGTGCCGTCATCGTCGAGGAAGGTGATCGTCGAGTAGCCTCTGTCGTCCTCAGCACCTCGCAGGGCCGCTGGGAATGCGGTTTCTCATGAGCTCGGGGTCTGTACCGCAGGAGCACGTATCGCGGAATCGCTTTGTCCCGACAGAGTGTCTCGGCTCTGAGCACGAAAGCGGCACACTCCGTTCGCCCCAGAGGCCGCATTCCCGGCAACGCTCCTGCGAGCACGATCCCGCGTCTCGATGCCGCAACCGATTGGTTTCGCGAGCCATCTTGTCCGAGCGGTCCCGGGAGACATGCGGCCGCTGAGCGGCGGTGGTATGGTCGCTCTATGCTGAACAGGTTCGTCACACTCGCAGCGCTGATGGCGCTCGTCAGCCCAGCGCAGGTCTTCGCCCAGCCGAGCGATGCTGAGAGCAAAGCTAAGGCGCTCGTCATCGAGGGCGCCGCACTCGGTGATGCCGGTGACTGGAGCGGCGCCATCGAGCGCTTCCGCGCCGCCAACGCCATCTTTTGGAAGGCAAGCCGCCACTGCAATATCGGGCTGGGCTACGCCGAGCTGAAGCGCCTCCCTGAGGCCAACCACCACCTTCGCCAGTGCCAGTCAAACTCGGCTAAGGCACTGCCTGACTGGGTCGCCGACATCGACCGCGACATCCTCAAGCAGCTCACGAACGGCCGCTACGCGACGGTCCGCTTCCACACGCCCACACCAGGCGCGACCGTCTCGATTCCCTCCGTCTTTCCCGATGACCGCCTGACCGCACCTGTCAGCGTGTGGCTTCCCGAAGGCGAGCATGCGGTGACGGTCACGGCACCCGATCGGGTCGCGGAGACTCGCACCCTCACCGTGGTCGCGGGCGCTTCCCAGCGAGTCGAGGTGACGCTGACCGAGGCCGCGCCTGTCGTCGCGCCGCCCACGATCGACCCGCCGACCACGCCAATCGTCGAGCCGCCGGCCACTTCAAACGTCGAGCCGTCGGCCACCCCAAGGGTCGAGCCGGTCGACAGCGACTCGACGCTCGCCTATGTGCTCCTCGGGACCGGCGCGGCCGCGGCCATCGCGGGCGGCGTGACCTGGGGGCTCGCACTTGGCACGAAGTCCGATGCCGAGAAGCTCTTCGCCGGCGACGCATTTGATCGCAAGCTTGACGACTTCGAACTGCAACGTGGGCTGACCTATGGCCTCGTGGGCGTCGGCGGCGCGATGCTGCTGGTCGGCGGCGGGCTCTTGCTCTTTGATCGTGGAGCCGACAGCGGCACGGTCATGGGCGTGAGCGCGGGACCAGCCGGCCTGATGGGCACGCTCCAGGGGAGCTTCTAGATGCCGCGACTCAAGGAGCTACTCGTCGCCGTCTCGACCGCGGCATCGATGACCGCATGCCTAGACGCCCCCGTTCCGCTGCCAGGTGGTGACGCGGTCGACGATGGTGTCGACACCGGCTCAGCCGGCGTCCTGGGAACGGTCCCCGACGACCTCTCGTGGTCTCGCTGTGGACACGGCGTGGTCGCCGCAGACCTAAGCGGCGACGGGGCCGATGACCTCATTTTCTTGCCTCAAGACGCGTCCGCCAACAACCGCGGCGCCATTGTCATCGCCAGCGACAGCAGCATTGGGACACGCGGGTTTTTCCGGATCACGTCGAGTCATGATCCACGCGCTGTGCATGTGGAAGACCTCGATGACGACGGCGCCATCGACTTGCTCGCCCTTGGCACTCGCCCGAGCGCTGGCGGGTCCGCTGGCGTGGTGTCAGCTCACTTCAACGCGGCGCGGAATCCAACCGTCACCGCCAACGAGCTTGCGCCTAGCTTGCTCGACCCGCTCGAGACCGTCCAAGGCGCCTACAGCATCACGACAGGCGACGTCAACGGCGACCAAGTCCGAGATGTCTTCATCGCCGATCCAGTCGCGCTAGGCCACTTCCTGCCAACCACATTGTCCACCGCAGGCGTCGCAGCGGAGTTGCTCGACATCTCGCCGATCGGTGACCCAGGCGGACTGACCGGTGGCACACAGCTTGTCTGGAGCACGCCGACCGCATGGTTTGCGCTCGTCGCATCCGGCGAGGTGCACCGAGTGGTGCTCGCTGCCAACCCGCTTGAGAGCGACCCCACCCCGCTCGGTCGCACGGTGAGCCTCGCGCGCAAGGGCGTCGACTCGACCGGTGCGGAGCGCGTGTTCATGGTCAGCCCCGCCGGCCTTGGCGAGGTCACATTCGCCACCACCCCGGCTCTGAGCGCGCTCTCACCGGCCGCCCCCGGCATCAACAACGCCAGCGACATCGCGGTCGGCGACCTCGGCAGCGGCAGTGGCGTCGACGTCGCGTTCGTCGAGCCGAGTGGCGGCAGCTCGCGGGTCGTCGTCCTCACCGGCGTTGCCGCCCAGGGCCCGAACGTCAGTGCGAGCGCAACCGTCGAGACGAGCGTCACCGCCACGGTCTGCCACGCGGCCATCGGGTCGTTTCTCGGCCCAGACAGCAGAGCCCTCGTGTTGCTCACTAACGACGGCGGTATCCACTGCTTCGAGCTGAGCGGCGGCGAGCTCGTCAGCTGCCGCAACGACCCGTAGCCTGCGCCTCCGGTCGATACATTTCGCCCAAGCTTCGACAGCCACTTCGAATGGGCATAAGCGTGTGGGCGCGGGCTGTGGGCGTAGGCGCGGGCAGTGGGCGTCGGCGCGGGCGCGGGCATTGGGCGTCGGCGTGGCCGGGCAGTGGGCGCGGCGATGGGCGCGGGCCTAGTGTGTTCCGCGCTCGCCTGTGGTTGAGTAGCTGAATGGAGACAGCAGCGTCAGATACGGTCATCTCTACCCGCGGGCTCACCAAGCACTTCGGAAGCACGACTGCGGTCGACGATGTGGATCTCGACGTTCGCCGCGGCGAGGTCTTTGGCTTTTTGGGTCCCAACGGCTCAGGCAAGACCACGACCATTCGCATGCTCACGGGTCGCCTACAGCCGAGCGCTGGCACGGCACAGACGCTGGGTCTCGACATGCCACGCGAGCGCGACCAGCTCTACCCTCGCATCGGTGCGGTCGGCGACCGGCAGAGCCTCTATGAGCGTCTGTCGACCCGCAGAAACCTCGCG
This sequence comes from uncultured bacterium, assembly GCA_938040325.1. Classification (GTDB taxonomy): domain Bacteria; phylum Myxococcota_A; class UBA9042; order PHBI01; family PHBI01; genus CALHXW01. The sequence goes on from CALHXW010000048.1 coordinate 11,876, forward strand.
CTCTTTGCCGACCTCCACGGCCAACCGCGGGCACGCGCCGACGAGCTCCTCGAGCGCTTCGGCCTGGCAGAGTCAGCCGCGCGTCCGGCCAAGGCGTTGTCGCTCGGGATGCGCCAGAAGCTTCTCCTGGCGCGCGCATTCATCGGCGCGCCGGACCTCATCTTCCTCGACGAGCCCACGCGCGGCCTAGACCCCAACAGCGCCCGGCTGCTCCGGAGCGTCATCCGCGAGGAGAACGCCCGCGGCTGCACGGTGTTTTTGACGACCCACGACATGGAGGAAGCCGACCAGCTCTGTGACCGTGTCGGGCTCATCGTGGCGGGACGCCTCGCAGCGCTCGACACGCCGACCGCGCTCAAGCGCGGGCTCAGCCAGCCGACGGTGACCCTCGACTGGCAGCCGGCCGCCGGCGGTCCGCTCGAGGCGCGTGCGCTGGATCTCCGGGATGCCGACACCCCCGATGCGCTCGCCACATTGCTCAAGACAGGCACACCTTACGGCCTGCGCCAGCATGAGCCGTCGCTGGAAGACGCGTTCGTCGCGTTGACCGGCGCCTCGCTCCGCGATGAGGGGTCTCCGTGAGCGCCTGGCACCGGATCGTGGCGCTCTTGCGCAAAGACACCGCGCTCGCCGTGCGCGACTGGGAGCTGGCTATCTTTGTGTTCGGGCCCGTGCTGGCGCTTGCCGCCATCGCCATGGTCATGAACATGCTGGAGGCCGACCCGCCCCAGTCGAGGATCGCCGTCGTGGATCCCGACGCTCTCGTTGTTGGCGCGCTCGAGGCGGACCCGCTCATTGAGATCACGCAAGCACAAGCGTGGGAAGACGCCGAGGCCGCGATCGACGAGGTCCACATCGCCATCGACGTCCCACCTGGCTTCATCGCAGCGGCTAGACAGGGCCAGTCTCCGACGCTTCAGGTCCTGCAAAACAGCGAGCGCATCGTCCACGTGGAGACGGCGATGCAGCGCTTAAAGCCGACACTTGCCGCACTGTCCGGCGTCAAACCACCGATCCGCTACGCCACGCGCGGGACGGACTCGGCATCGCTGGCGCCGCGCGCCCGCGTGCTCCAGACCTGCCTGCTGATTCAGATCCTCATGATCTGCGTGCTGCTCTTGCCGATGAGTGTTGGCGAAGAGAAGGAGTCAGGCTGTCTTGAGGCACTGGTTCTCAGTCCCGCCCACATGCGCGAGATCATTGCCGCCAAGGTCCTCTTCAGCGGCGGCGTGAGCCTCGCAGCCAGCGCCATCATGATCGCTATCTTCGCCGAACACGTGGTCAACGTCCCGCTCGTCGCTGCATTCGTGACGGCCGGGGCGCTCTGCTTTTCGGCCATCGGCGTGGCGGTCGCGCTGTCCGCGCGGTCGCGAAAACACGGCAACCTGCTCGGGTCGATGACGCTGCTTGTGCTCTTGTTACCCACGTCGATCGCCGAGTTCTCGTCAGAGTCGGTCGACTGGCTGATGGCGTTCCCAAGCCACTGGCTCGCCCAGGGCCTTCGAGCGACGCCGGGCCGGCCGCACGGTCTCTACCTCGGGTTGCTGGTGCTCACGGCGCTCGCCGCGGCGCTCCTGGCGCTAAGGGCGCTTCGGCGTCACGAGGGCGCGCGCGAGTAAGGGCACTACACAGTGTGCCTCATGGGAACCTGAGCGGCTCGACACGGCAGACTTTTTTGGGTCTCCGAGCTCCTCGGCCCTCGGGCGCGGCGAGAGATGCAGCTGTTGAAGCCTGGTCGGCGGCCTTCTATGGTCGAGCTGGAGTGGGTCGCTATCGCGGCCGTCCCTGGAGGGTTTCTTGAGCGTCCACAGCAGCGCGACTCCAACAGCCGCGGCGCCATCTACCTGGTCGGCGTCGCTGCGTGCACGCGTGACCCCGCGGGGACCGGCGGCCAAGAGCACGCTTGTGGCGCTTGCCCACCACGGCCCGCTTCGCATCCAGCGCGCCCTCTACCCAGAAGGACCTCGCGGCCCGGCCCACGTCTATCTGCTGCACCCACCCGGTGGCGTCGTTGGCGGCGACGAGCTAGAGATCCACTTCGCGGTGGACGCCGGCGCCAGCGCGCTCGTTACAACACCCGCAGCGGGTAAGTTCTACCGCTCCGACGGGCGTGTCGGGACGCTCTCACAAACGCTGCACGTGGCAGCTGGCGCAACGCTTGAGTGGCTGCCGCTTGAGACCATCATCTTTGATGGCGCGGCCGCAACGATTCGCACCGCGGTCGAGCTGCAGCACGGCGCGTGCTTCGCCGGCTGGGACATCTTGGCGCTTGGTCGGCCAGCAGGCGCGTCGCCTCTTGTCAGCGGGTGGTGCGAGCAGCGCCTCACGGTTCGGCGCAACGGCAAACCGCTTTGGATCGAGCGTGCGCGCTATGGCGGCGGCGACGAGGTGCTGACCGCGCCTTGGGGCCTCGACGGCGCGACGGTTGTCGGCACGCTTGTGATGGTCACCGAGTCGCCATGGGGCGCTGACCTCCTCGACGCGCTCGCGGCGAAGCTCCCGGCGAGCCGCGCGGGCGTGAGTGAGCGCCATGGCGTCTGTGTGGTGCGTGTTCTGGGCGACTCGGCCGAGGACGTGCGAGACCGCATGGAGCTGTCGTGGGCGCTCGCCCGACCACATGTGATTGGCGTTCACGCCTGTCCACCGCGCGTCTGGCGTTGCTGACCGCCGCGTCGATTTCGTGTAGTTCAAGTCAGAGCCAGTCATCGCCGAGGGGAGTGTTGTGGAGCTAACGCCGAGAGAGAAAGACAAGCTCTTGCTGTTCACCGCTGCGCTGGTTGCCGAGCGGCGCCGCGCCCGGGGCGTGAAGCTGAACTACCCGGAGGCGGTCGCGCTGATCAGCGCCGAGCTGCTCGAGGGCGCACGCGACGGCCGCACGGTCGCAGAGCTGATGGCCCACGGGCGGACGATTCTCACGCGGGATGACGTGATGGACGGCATCCCGGAGATGCTCCGCGAGGTTCAGGTCGAGGCCACCTTTCCTGACGGCACCAAGCTTGTGACCGTCCACGACCCCATCGTCTGAGCAAGGAGCCACGCGCATGATTCCTGGAGAGATTCTGCCGGCAGACGGGCCCGACATCGTCCTCAACGAAGGACGCGCGACCGTCACGCTGGCGGTCGCGAACACCGGCGACCGGCCGATCCAAGTAGGCTCCCACTACCACTTCGCCGAGACCAATGCGGCGCTGGACTTCGACCGGAAGGCCGCGCTTGGGTTTCGCCTCGATATCGCAGCCGGCACCGCCATCCGCTTCGAGCCCGGACAGTCGCGAACGGTGACCCTGGTCGCCTACGCGGGTAAGCGCGAGGTCTACGGCTTCCGGGGCGACGTGATGGGAGCGCTGCCATGAGCACTATCTCACGACGTGCCTATGCCGAGATGTACGGTCCAACCACGGGCGACCGCGTGCGGCTGGCAGACACCGAGCTCTTCATCGAGGTCGAGCGCGACCTGACGGTCTACGGCGACGAAGTGAAGTTCGGCGGGGGCAAGGTCATTCGCGACGGAATGGGCCAGAGCCAGGCCACTCGAGCGGAGTCGGTCGACACCGTCATCACCAACGCGCTCATCGTCGACCACTGGGGCATCATCAAGGCCGACGTCGGCCTCAAAGACGGGCGCATCGTGGCGATCGGTAAAGCCGGCAACCCCGACACCCAACCGGGCGTGACCATTGTCATCGGACCCGGCACCGAGGCGATCGCTGGTGAAGGCCAGATCCTGACCGCAGGCGGGATCGACTCGCACGTGCACTTCATCTGCCCGCAGCAGGTTGACGACGCGCTGATGAGCGGCGTCACAACGATGCTAGGAGGTGGAACAGGACCAGCGACGGGCACCAACGCCACGACCTGCACGCCAGGTGCGTGGCACATGGCGCGCATGCTGGAGGCGGCCGACGCCCTGCCGGTCAACCTGGGCTTTTTGGGCAAGGGCAACGCCAGCCTGCCTGCAGCCCTCGACGAGCAGATCCTCGCCGGCGCGATCGGGCTGAAGCTGCACGAAGACTGGGGAACGACCCCGCAAGCGATCGATACCTGCCTAGCCGTCGCCGAGCGGCATGACGTGCAGGTCGCCATCCACACCGACACCCTCAACGAGTCGGGCTTTGTCGACGCAACCATCGCCGCGTTCAAGGACCGTTGCATCCACGCCTACCACACAGAGGGCGCGGGCGGCGGGCACGCCCCCGACATCATCCGCGTCGCGGGCTTAGGCCACGTGCTGCCGAGCTCCACCAACCCGACGCGGCCTTACACCATCAACACCGTCGATGAGCACCTCGACATGCTGATGGTCTGTCACCACCTCGACCCGGCCATCGCTGAAGACGTGGCGTTTGCCGAGTCGCGTATCCGCAAGGAAACGATCGCTGCCGAAGACATCCTCCACGACTTGGGCGCGTTCTCGATGATTGCCAGCGACTCCCAAGCGATGGGCCGCGTCGGCGAAGTCCTGCTGCGGACGTGGCAGACCGCCCACAAGATGAAGGTCCAGCGCGGCAGCCTCGAGGGTGACCCCTCGCACCACGACAACGGCCGGGTGAAGCGCTACATCGCTAAGGTCACCATCAACCCGGCGATCGCCCACGGTATCAGCCACGAGGTCGGCAGCATCGAGGTCGGGAAGCTCGCGGACCTGGTCTTGTGGAAGCCCGCGTTCTTTGGCGTGAAGCCGTCGCTTATCCTCAAGGGCGGCGCGATCGTCGCAGCCCCCATGGGCGATCCCAACGCGTCGATTCCGACGCCACAACCAGTACACTATCGGCCGATGTTCGGCGCGCTCGGTAAGGCCCGGCAGCGTACGTCGCTGACGTTCACGTCGCAGGCGGCACTCGCCGATGGTGTGGGCGATCGACTCGGCCTCGGCACGCAGCTTGCGGCCTGTCGCGACGTGCGGACGGTGCGAAAGTCCGACATGATCCACAACGCCTACCAGCCGGTGATCGAGGTGGATCCTCAGACCTACGTCGTGCGCGCCGACGGCCAGATCTTGACCTGCGAGCCTGCCAAGGTGTTGCCGATGGCCCAGCGCTACTTCCTCTTCTAGCCGTGATGACGCCACCGACTGACCTCATCCGACTCTCCCCAAGCGACCGACCCGCCTCAGAGGCGAACGGCGAGCTGTCGCTCTCGTGGGACCAACGCCGCAAGAGTCGTCTCCGCGCGACGCTCAACGATGGCCGTGACGTCGCCATCGTCCTCGCACGCGGCGCATGCCTCCGGACCGGCGACGTGCTGGCGAGCGCCGACGGCTCGGTCGTCGTTGAGGTGTCCGGCGCGCCCGAGACCGTGTCGACCGCCACTGCAACAACCGCAGCCGACCTCGTCCGCGCCGCTTATCACCTAGGCAACCGCCACGTGCCCGTGCAGCTAGGACCTGCCTGGGTCCGCTACCAACACGACCACGTGCTCGATGGCATGGTCGAGGGCCTCGGCCTGAGCGTGTCGGTCGAGCAGGCGGTCTTCTCACCCGAGGGCGGCGCCTATGGCGACGCAGGCGGCCACCGCCATGCACACAGCTCGCGGGACGAGGCGGAGCCGTCCGCAGACCACCCCCATTCCCACGCTCATGCACACACCTCGCGGGCCAGGGCAGCCGCGGTCCGGAAAGACCACGCGGGTTCGCAGTCCGCAGGTGCAGCTTCGCCTGTGCTCGCGCTTCTCACACTCTGCAGCCCCACCCTCCCGATCGGCGGCTTCAGCTGGTCGGACGGGCTGGAGTCAGCCGTGACCGCCGGCCAGGTCCACACCAAAGACACGGCCGCCAGCTGGATCTCCGGCCGCCTCATCGCCGACATCGCCCACCTCGAGCTGCCGCTGCTGCTCCGGCTCTGCACCGCCTGGCGTGCCGGCGACCAGGACGAGGTCGAGCGGCTCAACGCCTGGCTCGCCGCCTCACGCGAGACCGCCGAGCTGGCGGCCAGCAGCATCGCTATGGGACGTGCACTCGCGCGGCTCCTCGCCGACCTCGGCTCCGAAGAGGCCGCAGGTTGGCGCGACCGCGACGACGCCGAGCTGGTCACGCTCTTCGCGCTCGCGGTGACCGACGCCGGCTTGAGCACCCGCGACGCGTTGCTCGGTTACGCGTGGAGCTGGCTCGACACTCAGGTGGCCGCGGCGATCAAGCTGGTGCCCCTTGGCCAGACGGACGGCCAGCGCTTGCTTCGTGACGCCCACGTCCACATCCGAAAGGCCGTCTCAATCGCCCAGTCCCTCGCAGACGACGACATCGGATTCTCGATGCCGGGTCTTGCCATCGCCAGCGCCCGCCACGAGCGTCAGCGCGTCCGCCTCTTCCGTTCGTGACTCCGTCTTTAGCCCCCAAAGGAGCTCCATGCCTGTCTCCAACCCCCTACGCGTCGGCATCGGCGGCCCCGTTGGCTCCGGCAAGACCGCCCTGGTAGACGCGCTGTGTAAGGCGATGCGCGACGACGTGTCGCTCGCGGTCGTGACCAACGACATCTACACCCGTGAGGACGCCGAGTTCCTGCTGCGGAGCAAAGCGTTGCCCGCCGACCGCATCATGGGCGTGGAGACCGGCGGCTGTCCGCACACCGCCATCCGCGAGGACGCGTCGATGAACGTTGGCGCCATCGAGGATCTCTGCGCCCGCCACCCCGACGTCGAGATGGTCATCATCGAGAGCGGCGGCGACAACCTCGCCGCGACGTTCTCACCGGAGCTCGCCGACCTCTGCCTCTACGTCATCGATGTGTCCGCTGGCGACAAGATCCCGCGCAAGGGTGGCCCCGGCATCACCCGCAGCGACATGCTCATCATCAACAAGACCGACCTCGCGCCTCACGTTGGCGCCTCGCTCGAGGTCATGGACCGCGACGCTCGGGCCCAGCGCGGCGACAAGCCCTTTGTGTTCACCAACCTCAAGTCTGGCGACGGGCTCGATGCCGTCATTACCTTCATCCGCGAGCGCGGGCTCTTCCGCTGAGGCCGCGCTTGATTGCGCGCCGCTTGCGATTGCGTCGCCGCGCCAAAAGCAGCAATCGTCAAGGACAGCCGCGCTCCGCCGTTGGTAGGTTGTGGTCATGCCCAGCGCCACTGACATCCTCGAGGTCCTGCGACGCGCCGCCGCTGACCCGGCACGCAACCTCACAACCGACGCGCTCGCTGACCTCTCTGGCTGGTCGCCGTCTCACCTGCACCGCGCGTTTCGCGGCGTGGCGATGGAGACGCCCAAGACTTGGACGACGCGGGTACGGCTCGCGCGGGCGCTGGAGCTTCTGAAGACACGCTCCGCGCCCCTAGGTGCGATCGCCGAGGCGGCTGGATTCGCCAGCCACGAGGTCATGACCCGCACATTCCGGCGGGTCCTCGGCACCTCGCCGTCGGCACTCCGTGAGCATGATGACTCCGAGCACCTTCACCACGCCGCGTGCTTGGCGCTCTACCACCTCCACCTTCAACCCTTTGAAAGGAACACCCCCATGTCCACCGACATCACGATCGAAAAACGCGCCCCCCAACCTGCCCTCACCATGACCCGGACCGCCACGCTCGACGGCCTCCAGAAGGCCATGGCAGAGTGCCTGCCAGCGGTCTTCATGCACTGCCAGAGCAACAACATCGCGATGGCCGGACCGCCCTTTACCCGCTACCTGGCAATGACGCGGGGGAGCGTCACTATCGCCGCGGGCATGCCCATCACTGCACCCAGCGAGGACGCGGGCGAAGGCGACGGGCTGATCAGCGCATGCGATCTGCCAGGCGGCGACATTGCCGTCACCGTGCACGTTGGGCCCTACCAGACCCTCGGCGAGACCCACGCCGCCCTGGAAGCTTGGGTCAAAGCGCAGGGTCGGCAACCCGCCGGCCCGCCGTGGGAGACCTACATCACCGACCCCGGCGAGGTCCCAAACCCCGCCGACTGGCGCACCGAGGTGTGCTTGCCGCTAGCGTAGCGGTCGCTGACCCCATGTGCGCGCACGGCCGCTCTACCCGTCGTGCGCTGACCGACGCGTTCGTCCGAAAACCGCCAGCAAGACCAGGAGCAGCCCGGCGCCGAGTGGCCATGAGCCCTCGCCGCCGCCTTGGCACGCACCGCCCTTGGCAATCGGTAGCTCGCCAACGCAGTCGGCCTTCGTGTCGTCGAAGGTGTTGACGCATCCAGTGGGGTCACAGCCGTCGAGGGTGCAGGGGTCGCCATCGTCGCAGTCGTCGGCCACGCCAGAGACCTCACCACAGGCGTCGAGCCAGACAAGCTCGCCCGCCTGACACATGGTCGTGCTCTCATTCGGCAGGCAAGCCCCGCACTCGGGCGTGCCGATCGCAGCGTTGATGCAGGTGTTGTCACTGTCGCAAACATCGTCGGTACAGGCGTCACCATCGTCGCAGTCGGCAGACGTAACGCAACAGCCAGCAACCGGCTCGTTGCTACAGGCTCCGTCGGTGCACGCGTCCGTGGTGCAGGCGTCGTTGTCGTCGCAGTCGCGCGCGACACCTTCGCACACGCCATCGCCGCACACATCGTCGACCGTGCAGCCGTCGTCGTCGTCGCAGGCCGAGCCGTTGGCATCGGCGGTGCTCTGCTGGCAGTCGCCCGTCGCCACGTCGCACTGCCCGACCGTGCAGGGGTCGAGGTCGGCGCAGTCGTCGTCGACCGCACAACAGCCGTCGATGAACTCAACCTGGCAGCCCTCGGCTGGGTCGCAGCTGTCGGTCGTGCATGGGTTATCGTCATCGCAGACGCGGGGCTCGCCGCTGCCGCACGAGCCGGCGTCGCAGAGTCGACCGACGGTACAAGGAAGGTCGCCGCAGCCATCGCCATCGAGGGCCACTGGGTCGAACTGACACTGGCCGGTCGCGACATCGCAGGTATCGAGGGTGCAGACCTCCGCGTCGTCGCAGTCGTCGTCGGACGCGCAGCAGTCAGCGATCGGCTCGTGAAGGCAGGCGTCAGCGCCCGAGTCACACGCGTCGAGGGTGCAGACGTTGCCATCATCGCAGTCGACTGCCACCCCAGCCTCACAGCCAGCCGTCGCATCGCAGATCTCGACACCATCGCAGAAGACCCCGTTGTCGCAGAGAGCGTCGTCGACGCTGTTCACCACGGCGTCGGCGTCCTCGTCGCAGCTATCGGACGTGCAGGCAATACCGTCATCGACGTCCACCTCTGTGCCCGCCACGCAGCCGAGCTGGGCGTCACAGCTCTCCGTCCCGTCGCAAAAGAGACCGTTATCGCAGTCCGCCGCCACGGGGGTGTGGACGATCGCGTCGACCTCCTCGTCGCAGCTGTCGGCGGTGCAGTCGACGCCGTCGCTCACCACCGGCGCCTCGCCTGCCACGCAGCCAAGCTCCGCATCGCAGCTCTCGACCCCATCGCAGAAGAGACCGTTGTCGCATGCGGCGGCCATCGGCGTGTTGACGATCGCGTCCAGCGACTCGTCACAGCTGTCGACGGTGCAGTCGACGTTGTCGCTGACCGTCGGCGCGGCACCGGCTACGCAGCCGAGCCCGAGGTCGCAGGTCTCGGCGCCATCACAAAAGAGGCCGTTGTCACAGCTTGCGTCAACGGGCTCGTGGACGAGCAGGTCGAGGGCCTCATCACAGCTATCGAGTGTGCAGGCAACACCGTCGTCGAGCTCCAGCGCCTCACCGGCCACGCAGCCCGAGCCGGCGTCGCAGACCTCGGTACCGTTGCAGAAGAGCGTGTCATCGCACAGGGCGTCGCTTGGGAGGTTGGCCACCGTGGCGTTCTGTTCGTTGCAGCTGTCGACGGTGCAAGCGACGCCATCATCGGCTGGCGGGATGCCGAGCGTGCAACCCGCTGGCCCTGCACACGTCTCAGCACCATTGCAGAACACACTGTCATCGCAGTCTGAGTCCACGTCGCAGCAGGCGATGAACACGTCGAGAAAGCTCGCCGCGTTCACGCCGTCGGAGGCCACATCACCCGCCCCGGCCGGGGCAGGTCCGTCTGCAGCGCCCCAGAAGTTGAACTGCGCGTCGAGCTGGGTCTGGGGGTTTGAGTTGCGCACGCCCGCGACGCCGTTGCCGATGATCTGTGTCGAGCGAATCACCGTGTTGACCGCGTTTCCGACGTTGTCGAGCCCGGTGGTGCTGTTGTCGAGCAGCCGGCTGCAGGTCACGGAGGTGTTGTTGCCAGAGACCATCACGCCCGTGGCGTAGTCCTCAACGGTGACGTCGCTGAAGGTGTTATTGGCGCTGTCGGCGTCGATCTCGATGCCAAAGAGCGGAGACTCCGCGTTGGCGGTCGCGGTGATGCCCACGAACGTGTTGTCGCTGGAGCTGACCAGCCGCGCACCATAGCGGCCAGCAAGCTGCAGGCCGCTGATCTGGCTGTCGGTGACGTTGCTGAGTCGCAGCGAGGTGTCTGTCACCGCGGCGAGCTGCTGGGTCTGAAGCGTCATGCCGGTCACATTCGACAGAAAGAGGCCTACTTTGGCGTTGTCGTAGGTGTTGCCGGTCAGGATCACCGCGCTGTCCCCATCGACGCCAATGCCGACCCCTGTGGCGTTGCTGACGTTGTTGTTGAGCAGGCGCGTCCCAGAGCCGCCGCCGGTGTGCTGGATGCCCCAGTTGTTGCCGGTGGATGTAAACGACTGGATCGTGGTGCCGCCGCCACCGCTGAGCAGGCTCACGCCGAGCACGCGCCCTGTCGCGGTGCCGCCATCGACGACATTGTCCGAGGATGCACTGATGGTGATGCCGTTGCCCATGAGTCCCGTCCCGGCCCAGGCGACATTGGCGTTCGTGATGGTGTTGCTGTCGCTGCCGTCGGTCAGGTAGATGCCGAAGTCTCGCCCGCCGCTGGTGATGTCGGTGAGGGTGTTGCCGGTGCTCGACTTGAGCCAAAGCGCGATGCGCGAGCCGCCGTCGAGCGTGAGGTTGGACACGGTCGAGTCGTGGATCGAGGTCAGTCGAACGCCCGCGTTCCCTGTGAGGCCGCCAAGGTCTGCGGCGGCGATGTCCGTCAGAGAGATGCCGGTCGCGTTCGACAGCGCGAGGGCCGTGGCGCTGTCGCGGTAGTTGTTGCCAGAGATGATGACGGAGCTGTCGCCATTGACCGACAGCGCCACGTCAGCGGACATGGACAGATCGTTGTCGATGTAGCTGTTGCCGGCACCCATCGTTGCCTGGCTGACGCCTAGACGGTTGCCGGACAGGGTGTTGTCCTGCACGACGTTGGTGTCGGTCGCTCCCCACGTGGTCGTCCCCTCCACGGCGATGCCAATGAAGCGTCCGGTGATCATGTTGTTGGTCATCGTGTTGCCGCTACCGCCGATGATCTCGATCCCTGCGTCCTGCTCGCCGTTGATCGGCGTCCCAAACGAGGCAACATTGCCATCGATGATGTTGTTGTCAGCCTGCAAGAGGTAGATGCCGCGTTTCTTGCCGTTGGCGGTGCACCCGCGGATCTGGTTGCCGTTGGAGCCAGGCCACAGCACGATGCCTCGGCCTTGAGGGTCGTCGCCGTTGGCCGTGACGTTCATCAGGATATTGTTGGTGCCGCCACCGTTCCCACCCGCGCCAGGGCCGCTGAACGCACCGATCACGATGCCGAACTTTCGATCTGGGAGGCTGCCGGTGGTCGACACGTCGATGTCTTTGACCGTCACGCTCGAGTGGGTCCCGACATCGATGACCGTGTCGGCTTGACCGGAGCGAATCGCGAAGCCTTGGCCATCGATGGTCACGCCGTCGGCACCGACACTGAGCGCAGTGCCGGTGAAGGTCGCCGCGCAGACAAGGTCCGCGCCGAGGGTGAGGTCGGCCACGACCGTGTCACCACACGCGCAGGCTGCCACGGTATCGCCACAGTCGGCAGCGCGTACGTCGCCGTGAGCCGTCGCTAAGAACACGGACGCCAGCGACAACGTGGCACAAAAACGCGTCATCATAGAGTTCCCCAGAGCTGTAGAGCGTGCCTGCATCGTGACACAGAGCCCGACGCGCAGCCAGCGACCCACCGAAGGGAAGGCCTCCTCGAGCCCCTATGGAGCGACCGGCTCTGGCGCGATAGAAGCCAAGAACGCGCACAGAGCTGCGACTCGACTCCGCGAGCTCACACCGCGCCCGTCACTCTTTGATCAGTCGGACGCCGGCGCCGAGCAGGATGGAGTTCTGGCCGTAGAACATGGTCGGCTCGTCGAACATGAGGTTGATAATGAGCCGTGTCTTGGCGTCTGCATCGACCGTGCTGGTGGCAAGCCCCGCGATGACTTGAGCCCCGGTCGCGGTGCCACCGGCTGCCACGTAGCCGTTGGGAAGAGCGTTGAAGCCGTAGGCGTCGCTACCGTTGTAAGAATCGGGCGTCCAACCCGACGTCGACTTGAGCGCTTCGGCTTCCCGGCCGGCGTGTCCGTCACTGGCAACAAACGCCTCAAGGTCGAGGAAGTCTTGCTCGGTTGGAATGCGCCAGCCTTCAGGTGCGAGCCGTCCAGACGCGAGTGCGCCTTCGTTGTAGAGCGCGCCATAGAAGTCCTCGGGCAGCTCTTCGTCGTAGAGGCCGTTGAGGTCACTCGCGTCGGCCCACTGATAGAGCGGAGTCGCTCCGCCTGCGAACCAGTCGTCGCCAAACTCCCACTCGGCAATGGCGACGCCATCGTTGAAGGTTGTGGCGCGAAACATCTCGGCCATCCAGACCTGCTCGCCGATCGTCACGGTTGCGTACACGTTGCCATCGATGTCGACCAGCTCATGAGAGCCCGTGTCGGCCGGCGCTGTGTCGGGCGGAGAAGCGGTGTCGGCCGGCGCTGTGTCCTCGTCCGCGGTATCCTCGACTCCGGCGCTGTCGGCGCTGTCGGCGCCACCGGCCGCTTCATCGTCACCACAGCCAAGGCACAGGGTTGCCGCACCTAAACTCACCATCAACATCACGCCAAACTGTCTCAAGAATGCCCCCATCCGTGTCACGCATCCCGGCCCAACGACGTTGTGCTCAGGTGCGCGTTTGCCACCACACGAGACCACAGCGCGCGAGCGGGGTCGAGCAGCGCGCGCCCGATGACGGGCTCAGGCGCTCGGGTAAGCGTCACCGCAATCGACCGGTCCATGGGTTGTCTTCAGGGCCCCCGCGGGTCACCCTTAGCGAGCGCCGACGCGCGCCGCTGCACCGCCTGTTCAAGGATCGGCCCCCATGATGCTCAGACTCCTCTGCGCCACGTTCGTGTCGGCGGCTCTTGCGACCGGCTGCCCCGCCACATCGCCCCACCCCGCTCCTGCAGCCGTCGAGCCAGCCGCGCCCCCGGCACCAGGTGACGCCGGCCGCCGCAAGACGCCGCCTGCCCCGGGCCAGGTCGCGCCGACCACCGTCGACGGCAAGACTGTCGAGCGCTTTGTGGCCACCGTCGAGATTGACCGGGTCCCCGGTGGAAAGCGATTCCAAGGCACCTGGCTCATCCGTGATGACGGCCGCATCCACGTGGTCAGCTACCGCCCCAAGCCCGAGTGGTTTGGTTTCGTGGGCAAGCGGGTGATGGTCGCAGCGGTCGACAACAATCCGCCCGCCCACGCACAGCAGATCGGCGCCGATCACGTCGCGGTCATCGATATCAAGCTCGTCGACAACGTGCCGGCGCCGAGCCCCGCCCTATCAACCCTGCCTGCCGCGCCATGGGTCGCAACAGCCGACGCGCTTGCCAAGCTCGAACACCGCTGGGTGAGCGTGGCCGTGCTCGCACCGCCGCAACCGACGGCATGTGACGGCTGGTGCGATGTCGCGCTCACACTCGACGGAGGGGGTGGCATCGTCACCACGCGCGAGAGCGCCAGCACGTGGGAACGAAGCTTCAAGGGCCACGTCGGAGAGCTTGTGACGGTCGTTGGCCGAGTCTCACTCGAAGCGGGAAAGCCCTTCATCGGCACCGCCGCAGTGTGCCCTGGCCGCGTCGAAACCTGCGGCGCCCGGTGACGTCAGATCACT
>CALHXW010000049.1 GCA_938040325.1 uncultured bacterium
CCGAACAGCTCGGGATTGACCGCCGCACGCTCTACAACAAGCTCGCCGCCTACAAGATTGTGGTCGAAAAAGAGCTCACGGTTGCGTGAGACGCAACACGCAAAGACACACGTTTCCTGCACCTTCCAACTGCGACTCCACCGCTGAGTGAGCCGGTCTCAGCCCCGCTACTGTCGCCACGCACAACCCTTCGGCGTGGCCGGCGGGCGCCGGTGACGCCGCTGCACCGCGTGGGCCAGCGTACAAATGCATCAGCTCGTGGGACGTGTGTGGACGGTGCGAACCGCCCTGTCCCGGGCGGTCTCCAAACACAACAAAAGCCCGCCTCGAAAGGCGGGCTTTAAGTTCTGGTAGGGCGTACGGGGATCGAACCCGTGCTACCGGCGTGAAAGGCCAGCGTCCTAACCACTAGACGAACGCCCCGGACACCCACAACGAGGTGGGTGTTGGTAGTGCGTACGGGGATCGAACCCGTGTTACCGGCGTGAGAGGCCAGCGTCCTAACCACTAGACGAACGCACCGTCTACAAACCCCGCCGAAGCGGGGAACGTGTTGGTAGTGCGTACGGGGATCGAACCCGTGTTACCGGCGTGAGAGGCCAGCGTCCTAACCACTAGACGAACGCACCAAGTACAAAATGTGAAAGAATTCGGGGACTAGGATTCGAACCTAGATAGCCAGAATCAGAATCTGGAGTCCTACCATTGAACGATCCCCGAGCAGCGCTGGGGAAATTAGGGACTCCCCCCGACCCTGTCAAGAAGCTATCCTTCTTGATCCTCGTCAAAACGTTCCTTCGTCACCGGCACAGCAGCCGTAGACGACAGCTTAGCCGAACGCGAAGGTCCGCCTGCGACTGCGCCGGCAGGCATCAGCTCGATGACCGACACCGGTGCTGCGTCGCCGTGACGGCGACCGATCTTGATGATGCGCGTGTAGCCGCCGTGACGACCGTCGAAGCCTGGCGCGATCTCATCGAAGAGCTTCACGAGCACGTCGCGAGACTGCAGCGTACGTGCAGCGCGGCGCTTGGCGTGGACCGTGTTCTTCTTACCGAGCGTCACTAGACGGTCGGCGATCACACGAAGCTCTTTGGCTCGTGTGTCCGTCGTCTGGATTCGACCGTGCTCAAAAAGGGACGTCACCATGTTTCGAAGCATCGCCTTACGATGGCTCGAGTTACGTCCTAGCTTCCGATGACTCTTGCGATGTCGCATATCAAACGTCTCTTTTGCGCGGGCTCGGGGCCCTACGCGCCTTTCTGCTGTCCAAAGCGCTCTGGGTCGAAGCCGTCAAGCTTCATTCCGAGCGTGAGGTCCATCTCCGAGAGGATCTCTTTGATCTCTTTGAGAGACTTGCGACCGAAGTTCTTGGTCTTGAGCATCTCCGCCTCCGTACGCTGCACCAGCTCACCAATGTAGCGGATGTTCGCGTTCTGGAGACAGTTTGCCGAGCGCACGCTGAGCTCAAGCTCATCGACCTGGCGGTACAGGTTCTCGTTGACCGGCTCCTCCGACTCTTCCTCCACCTCATCAGGCTCGACGTCCTCGTCGAAGTTGATGAAGATCTGGACTTGGTCCTTGAGGATCTTCGCCGCGAGCGCGACCGCGTCCTCGGGAAGGACTGCGCCGTTCGTCCAGACCTCAAGCGAGAGCTTGTCGTAGTCCGTACGCTGACCAACACGCGCGTTGGTGATGCGGTAGTTCACCTTGCGAATCGGCGAGTAGATCGCGTCGAGCGCGATCGTGCCAACAGGCCACTCCTCCGACTTGTTCTGCTCGGCCGGCACGTAGCCTTTGCCAACACCGACGATGAACTCCATCTCAAACTTGCCACCCTCGGTGACCGTTGCGATGTGATGGTCGGGATTGAGCACCTGAATCGCCGGCCCGACAGCGAGGTCGCCAGCTTTCACAACTCCCGGCTCGGTGCGCTCGAAACGGAACGTCTTGGGCCCCTCATCGAGCAGCTTGAGCTGCACCTCTTTGAGGTTAAGAACGATGTCGGCGACGTCTTCGACGACACCCGGGACGTTCGTGTACTCGTGGAGAGCACCCTCGATCCGCGTGCCGACGATGGCGGCGCCGCGAAGCGAGCTGAGGAGCAAGCGTCGAAGCGAGTTTCCGATCGTCACGCCGAAACCGCGCTCAAGCGGCTCGGCAATGAAGCGCCCGTACGTCTTGGTCAACGTAGGGTGATCAACCTCGATCTTTCGCGGACGAATGAGCTGACGCCAGTTCCGATACATCGCTTGTCTCCTCGCTGCTTGTCGCTGTCTAGACCCGACGCCGCTTCGGCGGCCGGCATCCGTTGTGAGGAATAGAAGTCACATCTCGAATGACCGTGACCTTGAACCCTGACGTGGACAGCGCGCGCAGAGCGGCCTCGCGTCCCGAACCTGGCCCCTTAACGAACACGCTCACAGTGCGCATTCCATGCTCCATCGCAGCTTTCGCCGCGTCCTCCGTCGCAAGCTGAGCTGCGAAGGGGGTCGACTTCCGCGAGCCCTTGAAGCCCCGCTTGCCAGCACTCGACCACGACACCGCGTTCCCGTTGGGATCGGTGATCGTGACGATCGTGTTGTTGAAGGTCGATTGGATATGCGCCACCCCGATTGGGATGTTCTTGCGGATCTTTTTCTTAGTCGGCTTCGCCATCGTGCTTGCCCCTTAGACTAGCGCTTCTTCTTCACGGCCTGACGCTTCGGACCCTTACGGGTACGGGCATTGGTGTGGGTCCGTTGACCACGCACCGGCAAGCCGCGGCGATGACGAAGGCCTCGGTAGCAACCGAGATCCATCAATCGCTTGATGTTCATCGACACGTCGCGACGCAGGTCGCCTTCGACGCGATAGCCATCGTTGATGACTTGGCGGATGCGAGCGACCTCTTGGTCTGTCAGCTCATCCGACTTACGTGTCAGTTCGATGCCTGCGCGGTCACAAATCTCTCGGGAGGTCGACTGACCGATCCCGTAGATGGATGTGAGCGCAACCCAAATCTGCTTGCGTCGAGGAAGGTCGACGCCTGAGATACGTGCCATCTTAGTTATCCCTGTCGTTGCTTGTGCCGGGGGTTCTCACAGATCACGCGGATAATCCCGCGCCGCTTGATTACCTTGCACTTTTCGCAAATCTTTTTAGCTGAAGCTCGCACCTTCACCGCGCTGCTCCTTGTGTCTTAGGGCGCGGGTATCTAACCCACGCAGTTAGCGACCGCAAGCGATTTCACCGCGAATGCGGTGCCGCTGCGTACACGCACTAGGCGCGGCGGCGTCCCTTGGTTCTTCCACTGCCACCAGGCGCTCCGAAGCCCTCGTAGTTCTGCGTGATCAGGTGACTCTCGATCTGCTGGACGGTGTCCAACGCCACGGCGACAACGATCAGTAGGGCTGTACCACCAAAGTAGAACGGAACCCCGAACTCGGACTGCAGGAACGTCGGCAGAACACAGACGGCAGACATGTAGAGGGCGCCACCGAGCGTAATGCGGCTCAGGACCCGATCGATGTACTGCGCCGTCTTCTTGCCAGCACGAATGCCTGGAATGAAGCCACCGTACTTCTTCATGTTGTCGGCAACATCCACCGGGTTGAAAACAACCGCTGTGTAGAAGTAGCAGAAGAAGATCACGAGGGCGACGTAGATGACGTTGTAGAACGTGTTCCCAGGGACCAGGTTGGCGTTAAGCCACTCGACCATGCCCGAGTTTGGAAACAGTCCCGCGAGCATGCTCGGGAAGAGCAGGATTGAGCTCGCAAAGATCGGCGGGATCACGCCCGCGGTGTTCACCTTCAGCGGAAGGTAGGTCTTCTGCCCGCCGTACATCTGGTTGCCCACAACTTTCTTGGCGTAGCGAACGGGAATCCGTCGCTGGCCACGCTCGAAGAAGACAATGACTGCAATCACGGCAACAATCACAAGCAGGATGATGAGCAGTGTGGGCGTCTCAAGCTGCCCGCCTGCGATCTCGCTCATGTTGATGGTCTGGAACAACGCCGATGGAAGGCTTGCCACGATGCCAGCGAAGATCAGCAGCGAGATGCCGTTGCCGATGCCTCGCTCGGTGATCTGTTCACCCATCCACATCAAGAGCACAGCACCCGTAGTGAGTGTTAGGACAGCCGTGAGCCTGAACACCCAGCCGTCGAGAAGCACCACACCTGCGGCTCCGCCGCCGGCCTTGCTTGCCGACTCGAGAAAGAACGCGAGACCAAAACCCTGGACAAGTGCCAGGAGGATCGTGCCGTAGCGAGTATATTGAGTGATCTTCTTCTGCCCTGCAGAACCTTCCTTCTTGAGACGCTCAAGAGAAGGGACCACCACAGTGAGCAGCTGGATGATAATGCTCGCTGAGATGTAGGGCATCACACCGAGTGCGAAGATCGACACCTGCTCCAGCGCGCCACCGCTGAACATACTGAAGAGCCCGAGCAACCCACCACCATCGGCGAAGAAGTCACCCATCGCCTCGCGGTTCACACCGGGCACAGCGATAAAGACACCCACGCGATAGAGCGCAAGTAGCAGCAATGTGAACAGAACTCGTGTTCGGAGTTCCGCCATCTTGCCAATGTTGGATACGTTGCTAGCCACCGATCACCTCGATCGAACCGCCACAGGAGGTGATCTTGGCTGCTGCGCTCTTCGAGAACTTGTGGGCTCTCACCGTCAGCTTCACGTCGAGCTCGCCGTCACCGAGAATCTTGACCCAGCCCTTCGCACTGCGAATCAGGCCTTCAGCCGCCAAAAGCTCCGCATCGATCACCGTGCCCGAGTCGAAATCGCCGAGGTCGGCAACATTGACCACCGACCAAACGCGTCGGTTCCATGGGTTGAACCCACGCTTCGGCACCCGGCGGTAAATGGGCATCTGCCCACCTTCGAAAGCAGCGGGCTTCTTGGACGCTGCGCGAGCCTTCTGGCCCTTCTGACCACGTCCGGCCGTCTTGCCGGTGCCGGAACCAGGTCCGCGACCTACGCGCTTGCGTGCTTTGTGGGCGCCCTCTGGGGGCGACAGCTTTGAGAGTTCATTCATCGGATTGCTCCTCGCCACCCGCCACGGGCAACTTCATTTTAAAGGGCTTCGAAAAGCGCCTAGGCTTCGTCAACACTCACAAGGTGTTGGACTTTGTTGATCATCCCACGGATGGACGGAGTGTCCTCCAGGACGCTCTCGGAGTTGGTCTTCCGCAGCGCGAGACCATCCAGGATTCGGCGCTGATGGCCGTTCGCCTTGATGCGGCTCCGGACCAACTTCAATCGTAGCTTACCTGCCATTTCACTTACCTACGTGTCGTCGTTGCATCTCGCCAAGGTCGAGCCCGCGACGCAGCGCGACCTCTTCCGGCCCCGACAACGACTGCAGCGCCGAGATGGTCGCGTGCACAACGTTGTGAGGGTTGTTCGTGCCGATGCACTTGGTGAGAATGTTCGTAATCCCCGCAGCCTCGACGATCGCACGGACAGCGCCGCCAGCGATAACGCCGGTACCAGGGCTTGCGGGCTTCAACAAGACGCGCCCGGCGCCGACGTGACCCGTGATCTCGTGCGGGATCGTGGAGTCCATCGTCGGGACCTTGAACATTGCGCGGATGGCTTGCTCTTTGCCCTTGCGGATTGCTTCCGGGACCTCATTAGCCTTGCCGAGCGCGGCACCGACGGAGCCTTGCCCATCACCAACGACAACCAGTGCCGAGAAGGAGAACCTACGTCCACCCTTGACGACCTTAGCCACGCGATTGATGTGCACGACTTTCTCGATGAATCCGTTATCGTCGTCGCGGTCGCGACGGTCACGCCTGTCTCTGTCTCGTGCCACGGGGGGCTCCTTCGTCCGTCCGGACCGGTTTAGAACTGCAGTCCGCCCTCGCGGGCGCCGGTCGCAAGCGCGGCAACTCGCCCCGCGTAGATGAATCCGTTTCGGTCAAACACGACCTGTTCGACCTTGGCGAGGCTGCACTTCTTCGCAGCCAGCTCGCCCACTTTCTTCGCAAGCTCACGCTTGTTCGCGCTGTCGCCCTTCAGCTCTGCTGAGAGCGAAGAAGCGGCTGCCAATGTGGTGCCCGTGGTGTCGTCGATGACCTGCACGTAGATGTGCTTGTTCGACCGGAAAACACTCATACGGGGGCGCTCAGGCGTACCAAAGATGTTCTTGCGAATACCTTTCTTACGACGAACGCGGCTCTCGGTTTTGGAGTTAATACCCATCGTAATTTCCTACTTGGCTGCCTTACCGGCCTTGCGGCGGATCGTTTCCTCTTTGTACTTCACACCCTTGCCTTTGTAGGGCTCCGGCGGACGGAAAGAGCGAATCTTCGCGGCGGTTTGACCCAGGATCTCTTTGTCGTGTCCCTTGAGGGTCACGACCGTTTGCTTCTCAACGGCGGCAGTGACGCCCTCAGGAAGCTTGAAGTGGATCGGGTGGCTCGTGCCGAGCGTCAGGTGCAACTCTTTGCCCTTGACCTCAGCCCGGTAACCAACGCCGTTGATCTCGAGAACGCGCTGAAAGCCCTGCGAGACGCCCGTGACCATGTTGTTGATCAGCGTTCGGCTCAGGCCCCAGAGGGCGCGCGACGTTCGGCTGTTGTCGATTGGCTCGACCGTGACCTTCCCGTCTGCCTGCGACAGGCGAACGCCCTTGAGCTTGCGGGACGCGCTACCCAGCGGACCGTCGACCTTGATGTTCATACCCTTGATGTCGACCTTCACCTTGTCAGGGATGGTCACGGGCATTTTTCCGATGCGAGACATGGTCTCTTCCTCCGGCCGCGCTGCGGCTCGACTACCAGATGGTGCAGAGCAGCTCGCCACCGGCGTTCTGCTTTTGTGCGCTGTGTCCAGCCAACACGCCCGCTGACGTGCTAACGATTGCGAGGCCAAGTCCGCTGCGAACTTTCGGGATCTCGTTGGCGCCGACGTAGACACGACGGCCCGGCTTGCTCTCGCGCTTGATGCCTTCGATGGCGCCACGCCCGTCGGAGCCATACTTCAGTGCGATCTCCAAGGTCCCGCGAGGCGAGCCCGGAATGGCTTCGAAACCGCCGATGTAGCCTTCCTCTTTGAGGATCGCCACAATGGCTGCTTTCTCTTTCGAGGCCGAGACAGTCACCTTGGGGTGACGTGCCTGTTGGCCGTTGCGGATGCGTGTGAGCAGGTCCGCGATGGGGTCAGTCATCGTCATAGTGCGTCTCCTTACTTCCTGAACGGCATGCCGAAGTAGGTCAGCAGCCGATGGGCTTCATCGTCAGTCTTGGCGGTGGTCACCATGGTCACGTTGAGGCCATTCACTTTCTGGACTTGATCGTAAGAGATCTCCGGAAAGATGATTTGCTCTTTGATTCCCATCGTGAAGTTGCCACGGCCGTCGAATCCCTTGGGGCTGACCCCACGGAAGTCGCGAACGCGCGGCAACGCCAGGTTGATCAAGCGGTCGAGGAACTCGTACATCCGGTCGCGACGGAGCGTGACAGCAACGCCAATCGGCATGCCCTCGCGCAGCTTGAACGTCGCAATGGATTTACGAGCACGCGTGATCATCGGCTTTTGACCGGTGATCTGCGTGAGCTCTTCTAGCGCACTATCAATGATCTTCGGGTTCTGAACCGCCTCGCCGAGTCCCATGTTGACCGAAATCTTGGTCAACTTGGGGATCTGCATGGGGTTGCTGAACTGGAAGTCTTTCGCCAGCTTGCCGGCGATTTCCGATTGGTATTTGTCCCTTAGGCGAGACATACGGCATCTCCGTGTCTAATCGAGGTACTCGTCGTACTTCTTGCTGTAACGGACCTTCTTACCCTCGTCGTTCACTCGGAACTGCACGCGCGTTGGACGGCCACTCGGTGTTAGCGGCAACAAGTTGGAGAGGTGAATACCTGCTTCCTTCTCGATGATGCCACCGGCCTGGTTGGTTTGAGTCGGGCGGGTATGGCGCTTGACCATGTTGAGCTTCTCAACGAGAGCACGCTCACCGTTGTTGTTGAAGCCCAGAACCGTGCCCTCGCGACCTTTCTCTTTGCCCGCAATCACGCGGACCTTGTCGCCTTTCTTGATGCGTTTCATCTTCCGGTTCTCCTACAGGACCTCAGGAGCGAGCGACACGATCTTCATGAAACGCTTTGCTCGGAGCTCGCGCGCCACCGGACCGAAGATACGGGTCCCGATTGGCTCGCCAGCAGGGTTGATTAGGACCGCGGCATTTTCGTCGAAGCGGATCCGCGAGCCGTCCGGCCGCGTGATCTCCTTCTTCGTGCGCACGATGACTGCCTGCACGACGTCCTTCTTCTTGACGCGTGCTTTGGGCATTGCCTCCTTGATGGAGACGATGATGATGTCACCGACCGAAGCGTACTTGCGCTTGGAGCCGCCGAGCACCTTGATGCACTGAAGTCGCTTGGCTCCGGAGTTGTCCGCAGCGGTCAGCGTGGATTGCATCTGAATCATTGTAGGTTCTCCTAGCTACTCGGCTCAGACCGCGCGCTCGATAATGCGCTTAACGCGCCAGCGCTTGTCTTTACTTAGCGGACGGCACTCTTCGATGAGGACGCGATCGCCAACCTGGCACTCGTCGTTAGCATCGTGCGCTTTGTAGCGCGTACGTCGCTGGATGTACTTGTGGTAGACGGCATGCCGCATCTTGCGCGTGACTTCGACAACCACTGTCTTGGTCATCTTGTCGCTCGCGACGAGGCCGATCATCGTCTTCTTATTGCCCTGCTGTGACATTGTCGTTCCCTGGTCCCTTAGCTCTGTTGAGCTTCGCGCGTACGCTCGCTGAGAACCGTCTTTGCACGTGCGAGCAGTCGACGAGTCTTTTTGATCTTGGAGCTATCCGACATCTGAGCAGTGGCATGCTGGAAGCGAACCTTGAACAGGTCTTCCTCAATCACGCGAACCTTTGCCTCAAGGTCGACCAGCTCAAGCTGGCGTAGATCGTTGCTGGTCATCATGCCGTCACCTCGCCGCGCTTGATGAAGCGTGTTCGGATTGGCAGCTTCATCGCTGCAAGTCGGAGTGCCTCACGCGCAACCGCCTCTTCGACGCCGCGCATCTCGTAGAGCACTCGGCCCGGACGAATGACGGAGACCCAAAGCTCCGGCGAACCCTTACCTTTACCCATTCGGGTTTCGGCGGGCTTCTTCGTCACAGGCTTGTCCGGAAAAATCCGGATCCAAATCTGGCCCTTACGTTTGACATGGCGTGTCATCGCGATACGAGCAGCCTCGATCTGACGCGACGAAAGCCAGCCACGTCCAATCGCCTGCAGCCCGAAGTCACCAAAGGAGACTTCGGCACCGCGCGACGCCATGCCGCGGTTGCGGCCTTTGTGGCACTTCCGAAATTTTACGCGTTTTGGTGCGAGCATGACCCGACCCTCCTAGCGACGCTGGCGACGCTCTTTGAGAACGTCACCTTTGTAGATCCAGACCTGTACACCGATGATGCCGTAGGTCGTTTTCGCGAGCGCGAAGCCATAGTCAATGTCGGCGCGGAGCGTGTGGAGAGGCACACGACCTTCCCGGTACCACTCGCGACGCGACATCTCGGCACCGCCGAGTCGCCCGGAGGCGTTCAGGCGAATGCCCTTGGCGCCAAACTTCATGGCGGTCTGAACGGACTTCTTCATCGCGCGCCGGAACGACACTCGACGCTCGAGCTGCGTTGCGACGTTCTCGGCAACGAGCTGCGCGTCGATCTCGGCTTTCCGAACCTCATGGATGTTGAGGTAGACCTTGGAGTCCGTGAGCTTCTGAATCTGGTTCTTCAGAAGTTCGGCGCCCTGGCCCTTCTTGCCGATGATGATTCCCGGCCGCGCCGTGTAGACGTTGACCGTGCACTTCGTAGACGAGCGCTCGATCTCGATCTTGCTGATTCCAGCGTGACCCATCTTCTTCTTGATGATGTCTTTGACGGCGAGGTCCTCGTGGAGCCACTTTGCGTAGCTCTTCTCCGAGTACCAAGTCGATGACCAAGTCTTGGTCACGCCCAGGCGGAATCCGATTGGTTGTACTTTCTGACCCACGTCGCTTCTCCTTACTCGTGCTCAGCGACCACGACAGTGACGTGGCTCGTACGTTTGTTGATGCGGGTCGCGCGCCCCATAGCGCGAGGCCGGAAACGGCGCAGCGTTGGGCCCTCGTCCGCAAATGCGGCTTTGACGTAGAGCCGGTTGGGCTCCGCGACGCCGAACTTCACACCCGCATTGGCAACAGCAGATGCCAATAGCTTGTGCACGATCTGCGCACCCCGCTTGGTGGAGAATTTCAGCTGCGACAGCGCGATCTCCGCGTCGTCGGTGGTGCGAATAGCGTCCAGCACGATGCGAATCTTGCGGGGCGCGATGCGCGCGAATTTGAGTGTAGCTCGAGCTTCCATGAGTTTCTCCTAGCGCCGCTTGCTCTTCTTATCGGCCGCGTGGCCGTAGAAGGTACGAGTGGGTGAGAACTCTCCGAGCTTGTGCCCGACCATATTCTCGGTAACGAAGACCGGGAGGAACTTGCGGCCGTTGTGGACAGCAAGGGTCAGACCCACCATCTCGGGGATGATGGTGGAGCGACGGCTCCACGTCTTGATGACTTTCTTCCCGCCGTTTCGCTGACACTCATCCACCTTGGCGATGAGATGGGTGTCGATGAACGGACCTTTTTTAATTGAGCGCGGCACTGCCTACCCCTACTTCCGTCGACGAACGATAAAGATGTTCGTCGTCTTGTTCTTGCGCGTCTTCTTGCCCTTCGTGGGCACGCCCCAAGGCGTCACCGGGTGACGTCCACCGGAGGTCCGCCCCTCACCACCACCATGCGGGTGATCGACCGGGTTCATCGCCACACCGCGAACGTGCGGGCGCTTTCCGAGCCAACGGCTCTTGCCGGCCTTCCCGTAGTTCTGGTTCTGGTGGTCGGTGTTGCCAACCACGCCAATCGTGGCTCGGCACGTAGCCAGGACCTTGCGTAGCTCGCCCGACGGCAGACGAAGCAATGCGTACTTGCCTTCCTTCGCCATCAGCTGTGCTGACGTGCCAGCGCCGCGTGCCATCTGTCCGCCTTTTCGCGGCTTCAGCTCGACGTTATGGACGGTCGTACCCGTCGGGACAGCTTCCAGCGGCAGGCTGTTGCCTGGCTTGATGTCCGCGTTGCGGCTCGAGATGACCTCGTCGCCGACAGCCAGGCCGTTCGGCCAGAGGATGTAGGACTTCTCGCCATCGGCGTAGTGCAGCAGCGCGAGACGAGCGGTTCGGTTCGGATCGTACTCGATCGCCGCGACCTTGGCGGGCACGCCCACTTTGTTGCGCTTGAAGTCGACAACTCGGTAGCGCCGCTTGTGTCCGCCGCCACGATGACGGGAGGTCACGCGGCCGCGGTTGTTGCGTCCACCGCTCTTGCTCAGCGGACGAAGAAGCTTTTTCTCCGGCTCAGACTTGGTGATCTCGGTGAACGCCGAGTTGCTCATGCCACGTCGACCAGCGCTGGTCGGCTTGAATCGTTTGATTGCCATCAGTCGCTCCTACACGCCCTCGAAGAGTTCAATCGTGTCGTCGTCATGCAACGTCACGTGAGCCTTCTTCCAGTTTGGCTGCTTGCCGATGCCGCGCTTGGAGCGCTTCATCTTCCCACGAACGATCGAGGTACGGACACCGACAACTCGCACACCGAAAATGGTCTCGATGGCGCGCCGGATCTCCACCTTGTTCGAGTCGAGGGCGACCTCGAACGCGTACTGGTTCGCGATATCGCGAGCAGAGTTTGTCTTCTCAGTGATCAGCGGTCGCTTGAGGACCTTGTAGATTGTTTTCGGCATCAGCCCATCCTCTCTTGCAGCGCGTCGACTGCAGCCTTGCTGATCAGCAGCGTCTCATGGCGCAGCACGTCGTAAACGTTGAGCTGGCCAACGGGAACAAAGTGAGCCGAGCTCAAGTTGCGTGTGCTGAGATGCGCCTTGTCGTTCGGCACGTCGCAGAAGAGTGTGCTCTTCGACTCGAAGGCCTGAACGACACCTGCCATGCGCTTGGTGCGGATGGCATCCAGCGTCATGTCGTCGATCACAACGAGCTTGCCCTCTTGGTTGCGGCGCGAAAGCGCCGCAAGGAGAGCCGCTCGACGCGTCTTCTTATTGACCTTGACCTGGAAGGTGCGTGGACGTGGCCCGAAGACCACACCGCCGCCACTCCAGTGGGGTGCTTTGCGGCTGCCCTGGCGCGCGCGCCCGGTGCCTTTCTGTTTCCACATCTTTCGCTGAGACCCGCGGATCTCCCATCGCTCTTTGACTTTTGCGCTGCCGGTTCGCTTGTAGGCGAGCTGGGCGCGTACAGCCGCATGGAAGAGGTGCTCACGGACCTCAACGTCGAAGATCTCGGCGTCGAGATCGGCAGTGCCGACCTTTTGACGGTTCAAGTTGTAGACATCGACGGTGGGCATAGGGGTTCGCTCCAACGTTGCTTTGCCGCGTGCTCGCTCTGCACGAGGGGCCGGCGTGGTATCACCAGCTATGATGCGTGTCAAGGTGGATACGAAGCGCTTTCCAGCGCCCCGCGAGAGGCCCACCAAGATAGGTGCTTAGGGTGTGTCGGCGAGGGACGCCGACACAGCTCAGGTCTTGATCTCGACGTCGACACCGGCGGACAGGTCGAGCTTCATCAGCGCGTCCAAGGTCGCCTGTGTCGGCTCAAGGATGTCGAGGAGTCGCTTGTGTGTTCGGATCTCGAACTGTTCACGACTCTTCTTGTCGATATGCGGTCCACGGAGAACCGTGTATCGGTTGATCTTGGTCGGAAGCGGTACGGGACCGGCGGTCTTCGCACCGGTCCGCAAGACCGTGTCGATGATTTCGGTCGCAGACTGATCGAGCAGCTTGTGATCGTACGCTTTGAGCCGAATTCGAATTCGCTGGGCCATCGCCGTCTCTCCGTTAGGTTCGCGTTCTCGCAGCCCATGGGCGCGAGGGCAGGCGTGTATACAGATGGCCCTGATCGATTGTCAACGGATATGATCGGGTTGCGGACGGTAGCCTGCTGGGTCCAGCGAGAAGAAGCCGCGCCCGCCCGTCAGCGACCGGAGATCCGTGGCGTAGCCGATCACGGCGCGCATCGGAACAACGGCAGCAATCGTCTGCATCTCGCCCCGACTGATGCTCGTGCCGATGTCCGCGCCACGGCGCGCAAGGTCGCCAACCACGCGGCCCACATCGATCCCAGGCACGGACACGTGAAGTCGCGACCACGGTTCGGCCGTGACGACCGATGCAGCCTCGAGTGCGGATCTGGCAGCGTCGGATGCAACATCACGAAAGGCGACCGGTGCGTGCGCGCCGCCCGCCACGTGCAGCATGGTCAGTGTCAATCGTGCGCCAACCACCATGTCGTCATGACCGTCGAGTCCCAACGCGTGATCAAGCCCACTCAACAGGGCAGCCCAAGACTCGGGCCGGATCCGTTTGCCCGTGAGCGGATCAGCGACCACGGTCGCAACCCCAACGTCTCCAGTGAGCGACACGTCCACCTCGATCGTGATGGTGTCCGAACCATCCCGCCACTCAGCCGCGCCGATACCCGATGACTGCGGTAGCCGGGTCAGCTCTACCCGCGGTAGCCGCGCCGTGACCTCTAGGTTGAAGTCTTCTCGGATCCGGTCGATCGCTGTGGCCAGATGGAGCTCTCCCATCCCAGCAAGCACGAGAGAACCCGTCACGCGATCGTGTCGCGTCCGTAGTGACGAATCATCGCGGACCAACAGATCCAGTGCTGCACGAAGCCTCTCGTGCCCAGCTTCGCTGTCAGCCTCAAGCGCGGTTGAGATCACTGGCGACGGTGGATGGATGCTCTCGAACGTGCCTGCGATCGGTGCTTCCTTCGAGGTAAGCGTCATCCCACTCCGCAGGGTCCCACCTTCCGGGAGAACGATGCCGCCGATCTGACCAGGCTCGAGGTATGCGCGTTCAACAAGGTCGACGCCAAAGACCTCAACAAGGCTCCAGTCGGCAACGGGCGTGTGGCTTGCGCTCTCCACCAAGGTTGTCGCGCTCGGATCGAGCCGACTTCCGAACGAGCGAACGAACGCGAGCGTGCCCTGACGGCGCAGTTCTGTCTTAAAGACAAAGAGTCCAAGCCCCGCGTCGTTGGATGCCAGCGGGCCGAGTGCCTGACCTCGCGGATCGTAGAGTCGAGGCTGTCGATGCGACGGATCCGGCAACAGGTCGACGATCGCGTCGGCACACGTCGCCACACCGACTCCGAAACGCGCCATGCCATACACCAAGGGCATGATCTTGCCCCGCGTCACCCCTACCCGCAGCGCGTCCCAGTAGTCGCCGGCAGTCAGCGCCTCGTCTCCGAGCGCTTTCACAAGGAAGGACTCGTCGAACGAGGACGCAACATCGACCATGAGTTCGCGCGCGAGCTCAAGGCGTACGCGCTCATCATCCGACAACTCGACAGAAAGAGCGCTCGCAGGTTGATGCTTTGACAGTGCCGAGCGCTCGACTTGGTACGCCGTCCCAGCAACAACATCGACGAACCGGAGCGCATCAGCGCCGTCGGTCACGAAAACGAGCGGGACCGGAACGATCCCGAGGCGCTTGTTGATCTGTTCCAGCAAGCGCTCATCTTCGTGGCCGGGACGATCGAGCTTGTTGATGAAACCGATGGCAGGAAGTTGGTAGCGACAGGCCGCATGCCAATGGGACTCCGTCTGAGGCTGGACCCCATCACCTGCGCTAATCACGAGCACCACGCCATCGATCACGCGCAAGCCGCGCTGTACTTCCAGAGAGAAGTCCACATGCCCAGGCGTGTCGACGATCGTGATCTGGTGATCTCGCCAGCGGCACGTCGACGCCGCGGTCGTCATGGTGATCCCGCGTCGCTGCTCCTGCGGCCGCCAATCCGTCACGGTCGAACCGTGTTCGACAGCCCCTGCATGCCGGATGGCGCCAGCAACATGAAGCAGCCGTTCGGTGAGCGTCGTCTTGCCTGCGTCGACATGGGCCAAGATCGCGATGTTTCGGAGGTCATGCACGGCAACGCCCCCACGAATGCAAGCCGGTACGGCCGGGCCCGAGCAGGCGCGAACTCCCCGCGACGCGGCCGAGTGGTTTGCCCGCGCGCTCCAAGTCGGACCCGCCCTCCAACGAGAACGACTGCATTGCGACCGCCCAACCAACCGGCCGCCTACGTCGACCGAGTGCGATCCGGCCACGACGACCGCGTCGTGACGCGGGCGGATTCGGTCTGTGGCGACCGGCGCTGACACGGCTAGATGGTCGTGCCGCTCGCAGATTTTGGATCGGGCGGTTCATCAGTCCCTGCTCGGACGGTGTTGGGTACGCGAGTCGGTGGAGTGTCGGCTGCCGCAGCCTTTCCGACAAGAATGTCGGCCCATCGACGCCGACTCTCTTTGAACGACCCAATGACCCACTTCGAACACCGAAACCAGCGAGGCCTGCGACATCTACGCCACCGCCTCCCCCACGGGCAAAAGCGACAAACCAACATCGCGCACGAGAGCGTAAGCGTCCGAGCAAAAAAAAAGCCGAGGCGTTGCCCCGGCTCTTCTTCGCGCAGACCGACTACCAGCGGTAGTGGGCGAACGCCTTATTCGCTTCCGCCATGCGGTGCGTATCGTCCTTACGCTTGACCGCCGCGCCGCGATTGTTGCTCGCGTCGAGCAGCTCACCGGCGAGCTGGTTGACCATGCTCTTCTCTCCGCGTGCACGTGCGTAGGAGATCAGCCAGCGCATGGCCAATGCCGTCTTGCGCGAGGGGCGCACTTCGACCGGCACCTGGTAGTTCGAGCCGCCGACACGACGGGACTTGACCTCAAGCTGCGGCTTGGCGTTGTCGATCGCCTTCTTGAAGAGTCGGACCGGGTCTTCCCCCGTTCGGCTCTCCATCTTCTCGAATGCCTCGTAGACGATCCGCTCGGCCACCGACTTCTTGCCGTCGTACATCAACACGTTGATGAACTTTGCGACCAGCACGTCTTTGTACTTGGGATCAGGATTGATTTTCCGCTTAGCGACTTCGCCTTTTCTAGGCATGCTTCACCTACTTCCCGCGCTTGGTGCCGTACTTGGAACGGCCGCGCTTTCGATTCGCCACGCCACTCGCATCGAGCGTGCCGCGGATGATGTGGTAGCGAACACCGGGCAGGTCCTTAACGCGACCGCCGCGGATGAGCACGAGGGAGTGCTCTTGAAGGTTGTGACCCTCGCCAGGGATGTAGGATGTAACCTCCATCCCATTGGTGAGGCGAACACGCGCGATCTTTCGCAGTGCGGAGTTCGGCTTCTTCGGCGTCGACGTGTAGACGCGCACACACACGCCCCGCTTCTGCGGGCAAGACTGCAGCGCTGGCGCCGTCGTCTTCTTTTTCTGTGCGAGCCGTCCGCGTCGGACAAGCTGGTTGATCGTAGGCATATGTTCTTCTTTCCGTGTCTCAGCAGGCTCTACGCCAGAGAGGGGCGCATTCTAGGCATCGATGTTTCGAAGTCAAGCTTGAACATCGGCCGTATCGGTGGTCAGGATTGACTAGGTTCTATGCGCCTGCGCGAGGCTTAACGAAGTCTGGCATTTCGGCGTCAGGCCTAATTGCGACGCCCATGCGATCGTAGACAGGCACTCCAGTACCCGCCGGGATGAGCCGACCCATGACGACGTTCTCCTTGAGACCGCGCAGGTAGTCGACTTTTCCGGAGATCGAGGCTTCCGTCAGGACCTTCGTGGTCTCCTGGAACGAAGACGCCGACAAGAAGCTCTCGGTCGAGAGGCTTGCCTTGGTGATCCCGAGCATGATCGGCTCCGCAGACGCTGGCTCACCGCCTCGCGCGAGCACTGCGTTGTTTTCGGACTCGAAGCGCCAGCGCTCGACTTGCTCGTTGACGAGGAAGTTGGTGTCGCCAACGTCCACAACGCGGACCCAGCGCAGCATCTGCCGAACAATGATCTCGATGTGCTTGTCGTTGATTCGCACGCCTTGCAGGCGATAGACCTGCTGCACTTCGTCGACCAGGTAGTTGGCGAGCGCCTTCTCACCCTTAACGCGAAGGATGTCGTGAGGGTTCGCCGACCCGTCCATCAACGGCTCACCACTGCGCACAAAGTCGCCTTCGTGCACCGAGACATGCTTGCCCTTGGCAATCAGGTACTCGGCGGGATCGCCGATCTCTGGGGTCACGATGACTTTCCGCTTGCCCTTAGTGTCCTTGCCGAACGACACCACGCCGTCGATCTCGGAGATCTGAGCAACTTCCTTTGGCTTACGAGCCTCGAAGAGCTCGGCAACTCGCGGCAGACCACCGGTGATGTCTTTCGTCTTGGTCGTCTCACGCGGAATCTTCGCCAGCGCGTCGCCGGCGTCCACGAACGCCTTGTCGAGGACAACGATGTTGGCGCCGACGGGAAGGCTGTATCGCACGGGCTGCGCCTTCTTGCCGCCAGCTGTCTCGACCTTCACGGGCTTGCCGTCCTCACCGAGAATCTCGATGTAAGGTCGCAGATCGCCCTTGGACTCGGTGATGACCTTGCGCGAGAGGCCGGTCACTTCGTCGACCTCCTCTTTCACCGTCTTGCCATCCTCCACATCACCGAAGCGAATCGTTCCGCTGTACTCAGTCAAGATGGGCAGCGAGAAGGGGTCCCACTCAGCGATGGTCTGCCCCTTGGTGACCGCGCCATCGTCTGCAACCGAGAGCTTGGCTCCGTAGACAACGTTGTACCGCTCGCGCTCA
Source organism: uncultured bacterium (assembly GCA_938040325.1). GTDB lineage: Bacteria > Myxococcota_A > UBA9042 > PHBI01 > PHBI01 > CALHXW01. The sequence goes on from CALHXW010000049.1 coordinate 17,719, forward strand.
CGACCGTTGTCGTCCACGACAACGACCTCACCGTTGCGGTTCATGACCACGAGGGTGCCGTCTGTCTTGCGGACCGTACTGAGGTTGCGGAATGACACGCGACCATCGTTACGGATCTCAAGAGTTGACTGCTCTGCACGTGCACGCGCGGTACCACCAACGTGGAAGGTACGCATGGTCAGCTGGGTACCCGGCTCGCCGATCGACTGAGCAGCGATCACGCCAACTGCTTCACCGACGTTGATCATCCGGCCACGAGCCAGGTCACGGCCATAACAACGTACGCAGACACCGCTCTGAGTTTGGCAGCTCAACACGCTTCGGATCGTCACGCTCTCAAGACCCGCACTGTCGATCAGGTCGACACGCGCCTCGTTGATCTCTTCGTTGGCGTGGACCAGCACATCGCCGGTCACGAGGTCGACGATGTCGTCGAGTGCCACACGACCGAGGATGCGCTCGCGCAGCGGCTCGATCACTTCACCGCCCTCGACGAGCGACGAGAGCTCAACGCCATCCAACGTGCCGCAGTCCAGCTCCATCACGACCGCGTCATTAGCCACATCGACGAGTCGGCGGGTTAGGTAACCGGAGTTCGCCGTCTTGAGCGCCGTATCCGCCAGTCCCTTGCGCGCACCGTGGGTGGAAATGAAGTACTGAAGAACCGAGAGACCCTCACGGAAGTTTGCCGTAATCGGCGTCTCGATGATTTCGCCTGAAGGCTTGGCCATGAGTCCGCGCATACCGGCCAGCTGACGAATCTGCTGCGCCGAACCACGGGCTCCTGAGTCCGCCATCATAAAGATCGAGTTGAACGACGACTGCTCGCGGTCTTCCTTCGTGCCAGGATCGGTCACGGTCTCGGACTGGATACCCTGCATCATGGCCTCGGCGATTGACTCGCTCGCTGCGGCCCAGATGTCGATGACCTTGTTGTAGCGCTCGCCGTCGGTGATGAGACCTTCGCGGTAGCTGCTCTCAATCTCGGCAACCTCGGCCTGTGCCTTGCCCAAGAGCGTGACTTTCGCATCGGGGATGATGAGGTCCTCGATCGAGATCGAGCTGCCGGAGCGGGTGGACCACTCGTAGCCCCAAGACCGAAGAGCGTCTGCCAGCAGGACGGTGTTCTTCGAGCCGGTCGAGCGGTACGTGAGGTCGATGAGCCCGCCGAGTTCCTTCTTGCCCAAGGTCTTGTTGTAGATCTCAAAGTCGAGATCGTCGGGGACGATCTCGGTCAAGAGGCAGCGCCCAACGGTCGTGTCGTGGATGGTCCCGTTGATCCGGCAGCGGATCTTCGCCTGGAGCGCAACGACGCCCGAGTCGTAGGCTACGCGAACTTCCTCGGGGCTTGAGAACAGCTTGCCCTCGCCTCGCGCGAACTCACGCGGTCGCGTCATGTAGTAGAGCCCGAGCACGATATCCTGTGACGGATTGATGATGGGCTTACCGAATGCGGGCGAAAGGAGGTTGTTGGTGCTCATCATGAGCACGCGTGCCTCCATCTGCGCTTCCACGGAGAGCGGCACGTGGACCGCCATCTGGTCCCCGTCGAAATCGGCGTTGAACGCCGTGCACACGAGCGGGTGGATCTTGATGGCCTTGCCCTCAACCAAGACAGGCTCGAATGCTTGGATGCCAAGCCGGTGAAGCGTGGGCGCTCGGTTGAGGAGCACGGGATGCTCCCGGATGACCTCGTCGAGGATGTCCCAAACTTCAGACTTCTCTTTCTCAACAAGCTTCTTCGCGCTCTTGATCGTGGTGACGTAGCCACGCTCTTCCAGCTTGTTGTAGACGAACGGCTTGAACAGCTCGAGCGCCATCTTCTTCGGCAGGCCGCACTGGTGCAGCTTGAGCTCGGGCCCAACGACGATCACCGAACGACCCGAGTAGTCGACGCGCTTACCGAGGAGGTTCTGGCGGAAGCGCCCCTGCTTGCCCTTGAGCAAGTCGGAGAGGCTCTTGAGTGGACGCTTGTTCGGGCCGGTGATTGTCTTGCCTCGACGACCGTTGTCGAACAACGCGTCGACGGCCTCCTGCAGCATCCGCTTCTCGTTGCGGATGATGATGTCTGGCGCGTTGAGCTCCAGAAGTCGCTTGAGACGATTGTTGCGGTTGATCACGCGGCGGTAGAGATCGTTAAGATCGCTGGTCGCGAAGCGACCGCCGTCAAGCGGCACAAGCGGACGGAGGTCGGGCGGTAGCACGGGTAGTGTGGTGAGAACCATCCAGGACGGCTCATTGCCAGAATCCTTGAAGGCTTCGACAACCTTGAGGCGCTTGGCAATCTTCTTGCGCTTGGCCTCCGAGCGAGCCTCGCGCATGGCGCTGCGCAGCTCGACCGCCAGCCCCTCAATGTCGATGCTCTCGAGAAGCTCCCGAATCGCCTCGGCGCCCATGCCGACGTCAAGCGAGTCCTCGCCCAGCTCCTCAACGAGATCGTCGTAGGCCTCTTCGCTCAGGATCTGCCCAACCTCAAGCTCCGTCTCGCCTGGGTCTAGCACGCAGTACGCGACACAGTAGAGGACCTTCTCGAGATCCTTGAGCGAGATATCCAGAAGGTTACCGATACGGCTCGGCAAGCTCTTGAGGAACCAGATGTGGGCGACTGGTGTCGCGAGGTTGATGTGGCCCAAGCGGTCACGCCGCACCTTGGCCTGAATGACCTCCACACCGCACTTCTCGCAGACAATGCCGCGGTGCTTCATGCGCTTGTACTTGCCGCAGATGCACTCGTAGTCCTTCACCGGACCGAAGATCTTGGCGCAGAAGAGCCCATCACGCTCCGGCTTGAACGTCCGGTAGTTGATGGTCTCAGGCTTCTTCACCTCACCAAAGGACCACTCGAGAATCTTCTTGGGCGACGCAAGTCCGATCCGGACGGCGCTGTAGCTAAGTGGATCCTTAGGCTTCTCATAGAAGTTGAAGAAGTCTTTCATGGGCAGTCCTCCAGCAGATAGGAGTCAGGGGTCGGCGAACAGAGACGCGTTGGCTAGTTAGACTCGATGAGCTCGACGTCGAGCGCGAGAGCCTTCAGCTCCTTGAGCAGCACCTTGAAGGACTCGGGAAGCCCCGGCTCAAGGGTGTGCTCGCCCTTGACGATCGCCTCGTACACACGTGTACGTCCGACGACATCGTCGCTCTTGACGGTCAGGAATTCTTGCAGACCAAAGGCGGCGCCGTACGCCTCCATGGCCCAGACCTCCATCTCACCCAAGCGCTGGCCACCGAACTGCGCCTTACCACCCAGCGGCTGCTGAGTGACGAGGGAGTACGGTCCAATGCTCCGGGCGTGGATCTTATCATCCACCAAGTGATGCAGCTTCAGCATGTACATGACGCCAACGGTCACGTCCTCATCGAACGCGTCGCCGGTCTTGCCGTCAAAGAGCACCGTCTGGCCTGAGCGGTTGCGTCCACCAAGCTCAAGCAAGTCGCGAATCTCGGGCTCCGTCGCGCCATCAAACACTGGCGTGAACGTATGAACCCCGTTTCGAACCATCCAACCAAGCTGCAGGATATCCTGGTCGCTTAGTGTCTCGAGCACAGGTGCGGAGATTCGGTCGTTGTAGACCTCGTTGAGGTACTTTCGGACCTGCGTCGGTGACGTTGCCTCTTCGACCATCTGGCCGATGCGCTGGCCAAGCCCGAGAGCCGCCCAACCGAGGTGGGTCTCAAGGATCTGGCCCACGTTCATGCGGCTAGGCACGCCGAGTGGGTTGAGCACCACGTCCACTGGCGTTCCGTCCGGCAGGAATGGCAAGTCCTCCTCAGGAAGGATGCGCGAGATCACGCCCTTGTTCCCGTGGCGTCCCGCCATCTTGTCGCCAACCTGCAGCTTGCGCTTGATGGCCACGTACACCTTGACCATCTTGATGACGCCAGGTGGCAACTCGTCGCCCTTCTTGAGGCGCGCGATCTTGTCGTCGAAGTGCGTCTCGACTCGCTCGACCGACGCCGTGAGCTCGTCGATGATCTTGTCAATCGTCTGCTCAAGCTTCTCGCCGTCCTGGATGCGGATGTCGCGCCAGTACTTCTGCGGCACGCCAGCGAGCAGCTCGGGGGTCAGGGCTATGTTCTTGCCGATGAGCACCTCACCGGAGTCGCTGACAAGCTTCCCAGCGGTCACGACCCCATCGAGGAGGCGCGCGATCCGGCCGTAAGCAGCGCGACGCATGATCTTGGTCTCGTCGCCCATGTCCTTGAGCAAGCGAGCTTCTTCGGCTTGCTCGATCGCGTCGGTCCGCGAGTCCTTCTCCACGCCCTTGCGCGAGAAGACTTGGGCATCGATCACGGTGCCCTTCACCCCTGGTGGCACGCGGCGCGACGTATCGCGGACGTCGCCTGCTTTCTCGCCGAAGATGGCTCGAAGGAGCTTCTCCTCGGGTGAGAGCTGACTCTCGCCCTTGGGCGTGATCTTGCCGACCAGAATGTCGCCGGTCACGACCTCCGCGCCAATTCGCACGATGCCCGACTCGTCGAGGCTCGCCATGGCGTCCTCGCCGACGTTTGGGATGTCGCGCGTGATCTCCTCCTTACCGAGCTTCGTGTCTCGCGCGATGCACTCAAACTCCTCGATGTGGATCGAGGTGTAGAGGTCTTCTTTGACGACCTTTTCCGAGATGAGGATGGAGTCCTCAAAGTTGTAGCCGCCCCAGGGCATGAACGCGACGACCACGTTGCGGCCGAGAGCGAGCTCGCCGAGCTCAGTCGCAGGGCCGTCGGCGATCACGTCGCCGGCGCTGACCCGGTCGCCCTGCCGAACGATCGGCTTCTGGTTGATGCACGTGTTCTGGTTGCTTCGCTGGTACTTCACGAGCCGGTAGATGTCGGGCGACGTGTGAATGTCGGTGTCGAGCGAGTCGGGCTTCACCACGATTCGACCGGCATCGACCTGCTCGACCAGTCCGGTATTGCGGGCCACGACCGTGACACCGGAGTCACGCGCGACGATCGGCTCGAGCGATGTACCAACGAGGGGTGCCGTGGTCCTCAGCAGTGGGACGGCCTGCCGCATCATGTTTGCGCCCATGAGCGCGCGGTTCGCGTCGTCGTTCTGGAGGAACGGCACGAGCGATGCAGCAACACTGACAAGCTGGTTGGTGCTAACGTCCATCAGCGTGACCTGGTCCGCTGGGACCATGGTGAACTCACCACGCATACGCGCAGGCACCAAGTCGGTGGTGAAGTGCCCCTCAGCATCCAGGTCCGCGTTGGCCTGAGCGATGGTGTGGTTCTCTTCCTCCAGCGCCGAATAGTACGTCACGTCAGTCGTGACGTGCTTGGCGGTGACGGTCCGGTAGGGCGTCTCGATGAAGCCAAGTCGGTTCACACGGGCGAAGGTCGCGAGGGACGCGATGAGGCCGATGTTCGGCCCCTCAGGCGTCTCGATCGGGCACACGCGACCGTAGTGGGTGGTGTGAACGTCTCGGACTTCGAAGCCGGCGCGGTCGCGCGTCAGTCCGCCAGGCCCGAGCGCCGACAGGCGACGCTTGTGCGTGACCTCCGACAGCGGGTTGGTCTGGTCCATGAACTGGCTGAGCTGGCTCGAGCCGAAGTACTCTTTGACGACCGCGCTGACGGGCTTTGCGTTGATCAGGTCGTGTGGCATGAGCGTCTCAAGCTCTTGCGACATCGACATGCGCTCTTTGATGGCACGCTCCATACGAACCAGACCGATACGGTACTGGTTCTCCATCAGCTCGCCGACCGCACGGACCCGACGGTTGCCGAGGTGGTCGATGTCGTCAATGGAGTGGGTCTGCCGTCCGTTCTTCAGCTCGATGAGGTAGCGAACCGTCTCGATGATGTCCTCGTGCGTGAGGACATTCTCTTGAGTGGTTGGGTTCTCGTGGAGCTTGTGGTTGAGCTTGACGCGACCGACCTCAGACAGGTCGTAGCGGCTCGGGTTGAAGAACAGGTTGTTGAAGTAGGTTCGTGCCTGTGCTGGCGACGTCGGATCGCCTGGACGCAGTCGGCGGTAGATCTCAAGAATCGCCTCGTCCGCGTTCGAGATCTTGTCGGCCTTGAGCGTCTCTCGGAGGTACGGCCCGGCCGAGAGCGGGTCGATGAAGAGCATGTCGAACTCGGTGATCCCGACTTCGCGGACCTTGTCGAGCGTCTCCTCGGTGATCTCGTCGTTGCAGTCGTAGATGACCTCACCGGTCTCGAGGTCGATCACGTCCGTGGAGAAGACCTTGCCGTAGAGTTCCTCCACGGAGACTTCGAACTCGGTGATCTCTGCCTCTTTGAGCCGACGGATGTTCGCGCGTCCGAGCTTCTTGCCCTTCTTGACAACGATCGCACCGGTCTCCGGGTGGACGATGTCACGCGAGACCTTCTGGCCTTGGATGAGGTCGAAGTCCACCTTTCGGAAGAAGCGACCATCCGCAGCGACGCGGACCTGCTCGGAGTCGTAGAACATGTTGAGCAGTTCTTCGGTCGAGTGGCCGAGCGCGCGAAGAAGGACCGTGGCATGCATCTTTCGACGTCGGTCGATTCGCACGTACACGAGGTCTTTGTGATCGAACTCAAAGTCGATCCATGAACCTCGGTACGGAATGATTCGCGCCGAGTAGAGCAGCTTCCCAGACGAGTG
>CALHXW010000050.1 GCA_938040325.1 uncultured bacterium
ACACGCGCCCGACGTGACGCGGAGGTCTGGGACTAGTCCCAAAACAAGCGCTCTTTCCGGCTGCGGCTTTGGCGGATGCCCTCGCCAGCGACGTCCGTGCGTTCGCTTCGCTCACCTGGACTCGACGATGCACGCATCGCCTTCGTCCAGCGGAAGCCGCTGGCAAAGGCATCACCTTCGCCTCGCTCGAAAATAGCGCTTGATTTGGGACTAGTTCTGCTCTGCGAGCGCCGAGATACCGTAGAGCGTCGGGATGATCTCGTTGTCGGTCGTGTTCATCGTGACCTCCACCTCCAAGACCTTACCCGTGACGTCGATGTCCCACGGGAAGTTCGCCGGCGGGAAGGCCGGCGACGGCGCCGACCAGGCGGCACTGCTCAGGAGCGCAGTGGAAGCCGCCACCCGGTATCGCAGCGTGACCGACGTGATGCCGTCACCCGGCAGCTGAGCGTCGACATAGAGCGCACGCCAGCGGGTGTTGGGTCCGTTCCAGCCCTCAAAGCTCTGGCGGTAGCGCCCCGACTTCGACGTGATCGTACGCAGCGCGTAGCCCGTCATGTCGCTGTAGGTGTAGGGCGAGGTCCCCACCGGGTATGTTCCCAAGATGGCCCCAGTGTCCGTCGAGATCTGAATGACGCTGCTCGAGCACTGGTTGACCGTCAGGAGGTTGCCGTCCACATCGATCGCTACGCCCACCGGCCCATGCACGCCGCCTAGGTCGATCGGCGCCTGCTCTTGCAGGGTCGCCGCGTCGTAAACGGTCACGGTTCGGTGCTCTCCAACCGCGCCCCCACACCCACCATCCCAAGTATGATGGGCCGTGTAGACGGTCGAGCCGGTGACCACGCCGTTGACCTCCTTGAGCTTGACGGCCACGCCGCGCGTGTGTCCCCGGGATGTCCAGGCACCGAGCTTGGTGAACGTGCCATCGGTGGGGTCAAAGCGCGTGAGCCCCTGCGAGGCCCCGGTCGCCATCCAGATCTTTCCAAGGTGGTCAATGGCCATGCCGTAGGCTTGCTCAGAGTTCGGAATCGCCCAGACGCCCGTCTTGGTGTTGGTCGCGATGTCCACACGAACGATGGCGTAGGGAGAACGGCTCACGGTCCAGAGGGTGTTGTCGCCGTCGATGGCGATGCCGTAGGGCCGCTCGTCCAGCTGCAGGCTTGTCAGCGTCGAGCCGTCCGCGCCGTTGAGCTTGAAGAGCTTCTTCGAGTTCCACATGCCAACCCAGACGTTGTTGTCGGAGTCCACACCGGCAGCCCGAGCGCAGCCACCCAAGTTGACCGACGCATCGCAGCCTGAGCCCGCGACGTCGGGGAACGTCGTCCAGAGGATGCACTCATCGTTGGCAACGCGCTCGCTCACCTCGATGGTGCCGTTGTCGTTGGTGTCGCGCGAGGTGTCGATGACGCCGTTGTTGTTGCTGTCGATGCAGTCGGGCTCGAGGATGGCGATCTTCATGACGCCACCGTCATCGCGGCAGGTCACAATGCCGTCGCCATTGATGTCGACCGCGGTTCGGCTCGGGTTGCCGCACGTGCTGTAGCGCGCCACTTCCTTACCGTTGGTCGTGTCGAGCTTCGTCACGGTGTTTTCGGCCGAGTTGGCGATCCACGCGAAGGGAATCGAGACATCGCCCGACGACAGCGTCAAGCCGCCGTCGGTGGTCGGCACGAGGTTCTCGGCGCCGTCCGATTGCGGGTCGAGGTCGCCGCTGTTGCCGTCGTCGCTCACCTCAAACAGACAGACCGGCGAGCACCCGCCACACGGCGACTGGACGCCCTCGTCGACGACGCCGTCGCAGTTGTCGTCGATGGTGTTGCAGGTCTCTGTCGCGCCGCTGTTGACCGACGACAGGACGTCATTGCAGTCGGAGCCGCCGCTAACGGTCGTCCAAGGCGCTGCTGCACCGTTGCTATCCGCTGCCGACGGCACGTTTTGCGCACCTGCGGTGGGATCTGGCACCGTGAACTTCGTTGCCGCGTCAGGTCCACACAAGCAGCGTGCCAGGTGGTGGGAGCTCCCCACGCCGTCACCGTCCGCATCGCGCAGGTAGTAGGTGCAGCCTTCGCCGCCTTCCTCGTCGATCAGGCCGTCGCAGTCCTCGTCCACGCCGCCAACCCCGGGGTTGCAGACCTCCGCAGCACCCGGGAAGATGGCAGCGTCGAGGGGCGCACAGTCGGGACCATCGTCGACGCCGTCGCCGTCATCGTCGGTGTCCACGCAGTCAGCTTCGCCATCGCCGTCGGTGTCGGTGAAGTTCTCGTCAATGGTGCCGTCGCAGTTGTCATCGCGGCCGTTGCATACCTCGACCGTCGGGATGTCGCCGATGCAGGTCAGCTCGGCGTCGATGCATCGATTGGTGCCCTCGCAGGTCCCAAACTGGTTTTCGATGGTGCACGGGGTCTGGGTCACGTCCTCGTCGATCTCGCCATCGCAGTCGTCGTCAGCACCATTGCAGATCTCAACTTGGGCGCCAGGGCCAACGCATGCCGACAGTCCCGCTGCACCGCACGCCCGCGTTCCAGGGCACGTGCCGTTGTCGCTCGTGACGCCGCACGTCGTGGAGAGGCCAAGCTGCTGCGCGGACGTGTTGCACTCGCAGACACCGCTGGTCGCGACGCACTGCTTGGCCGCAGCACCCGTCACGCTCGTGACGTCCTGGCAGGCATAGCCGTCGCCGCAGTCGCTGTCGGTCGCACATCCGGTGCCGCAGAAGTTGCCCTCGGCACCATAAGAGACGCAGACGTCCTGGCTGCCGTTGACGCCAAAGTTGCACGCCTTGTTGTCGTCGCAGGGATGACAGAGGGTCCCTTCGTCGTGCAGACACACGAACGTCACGTTGTCGCCGGACTGGGAAACGCCAGTGCAGCCCCAGTTCGTCGGGCAGTCCTCAATGCAGAGCTTCGAGCAGCGCATGCCGTAAGGGGTTGGAACGCACCAGCCCGAGTCGCAGTCGGCGCTGACCGTGCACTCCGACAGAAACGCGCCCTCGGCGACCGGCCCTGAGGTGTCGACCGAGCCGCTGTCCGCCGCTGTGTCGCCGTTGGTGTTGGTGTCGACGATGGTCGTGTCGGTGGTGACCACGGTGTCGATCACCGCCGGTCCGGTGTCTTCGCCGGGCGTGGGATCGGTGTTGCCGGACCCTGAACCGTCGTGACAGGCGGACGTCGCCATCGCGGCAACGAATACCGTCGCTGCTGTCCCTGCCCAACGCGCAATCACCGAAAGCCTGACCGTCATGCTATCCACCCATCCTCGCCCTGAAGGCTGTTCGCGTCAGGCCCGCCGCCGCGGGCATGCCAACGCTCCTAGTCTAGCGCCGCTCGTGCGCCCGACTCAACCAATCAGTTAAGGCCGACGGGGCTTGTCGACACCCAGGTCCTTGCCGACATGTAATTGTCCTTTCGGGACAACCTCAAAACGGATCGTCCGCACCCGACGTTGTTCGTCGACTGTCGCTCCGGAACCGGTTGGCATTGCACGCGTCTCAGAGATGCCGCCCTTGGCCTTTGTGTTCCAGAGGCCGATCGCGATCTCGTAGGTACCGGGCGGAAACTTTTTCTTGGGCTGAATCCGATGCACGTCGGCAACGAAGCGCTGGGGCTCCCACTCGTCGGTTGGGTAGCGGCCGTTGACCGGCGTGTGGTCGAGGTTCTTGTGTTTCTTCGAACCCCGGGTGAGCCCCACCGCGTGGGTGAAGATCTTCCACGTGTCGCCGAGCGGCTTGAGGCACTCGAAGTGGTAGGTGATGATCACGGGATCGCCAACCTCGACCACGGAGCGCTCGATGTCGACGCCGACGAGACGCGTGACGTCGTCAAAGCGCATGTCCATCGGGTTGGCGGTGATGGGCGGCAGGCTTGTGACCAGGTCACGCTTGAAGCGCACCGCCTGGGCCGAGTAGCGCGCGTTCGCCCGCGCACGCCACGCCAGGACATCCTGGATGTCGGCTTTGACCGGCTCACTGTCTTTGCTCGATCGCGTGATGAGCGAGCGCTTCTCCAGCGGGTCTTTCGCGAGGTCGTACGCCTGCGGGGTCCGCTTGCCGAAGTGATAGATGAACTTGGAGTTGCCAGTGCGCTTGGCGAGGCATCGGTCCTGATACCAGCAGGCCATGTAGACGGTCTCGTGCCCCTCGCCCCGAAGGACAGACTTGCCGTCGACTCCCTGGGTGATGTCGTAGCCCAAGTAGTCGAAGACCGTCGGCACCACGTCGGTCAGCTGCCACAGCCCGCCGACTCGCTTGCCAGCTTCGATCCCAGGTCCCGCCAGGATCATCGGCACCTTCACGCCCTCTTCCCAGATGGTCATGTCGTGCTGGTAGCGGCCGTGCTCGCCAAAGCCTTCGCCGTGGTCGCCGACCACGACGATGAGCGTGTTGTCGAGCAGACCGAGATCGTTCATCCCGTCGTAGATCTTCGACAGCGTCCGATCGGTGTAGAGGATGGTGTTGAGGTAGTTGTTAACGACCTTCTTCTCGCCAAAGTCGACGGTCTCGAACCCCTCTGGAATGCCGTACTTGTGGTGCGAGGCGAGCGTCAGCAGGTTGAGCACGAACGGCTTGCCGGCGTCGCGCTGCTCCTTCATCCACTTCAGCGTCGGCTTGATCATGACGTCATCTTCGAAGCCGAAGTAGCTCGACTCGTCAAAGCCCGTTGAGTCCAGGCTCTCTTTCGGGAAAAAGTCCGTAAACCCGAGGTTTTTCACCAGCTGGTCGCGCCGCTCGAAGTGGAAGGTCGCCGCTTGGATAAAGCCGGTGGCGTAGCCGAGCTCCCCCATCAGAGTCCCGAGACAACGGGCCGGCAGACCTTCTGGCCCCGCTTCCTCGATGCGCGTGACCATCTTTGGGTAGATCCCGCAGAGCGTCGACACCAGCGCCTTGGAAGTGTGCGGAACGACCGTGTAGGCGTTGTCGACCGTGATGCCCTGCTTGCTCAGCTTCGACAAAAACGGGGTCGTCTCGAGCGTGGGGTTGTAGGGGGTGGTCGACCTAGCTCGAGTCGACTCCATCATCACCACCAGCACGTTGCGCTTGGGTTTGTCCTCTCGCTTGACCAGCGCCGCGACGTCGATGACATGGTCGCGATCGACCTCCACGCCAGCGTCGGCGCTGCCTGGGCCGCCATCGGACGGCGACGCGAGCGCTTCCATGCCGAGCGCCGACGCGTGGTGAGAACGCAGCGGATCAGCACCTTCGCTCGCAGGGATCCAGCCGAGCCCGACGGCGACCGCGGCCACTCCGCCGGCGAGCGCAAAGGGCCTGCCGGAGCCGGCAGCACCAGGCCGCTCAGGTCGGTGGCGCCGAAAGCGCCAGCCGGGATAGATGTTGATGGCGAGAGCAGCCGCGACGCCTAAGTAGGCCGGCAGGTTGATCTCGCTGAAGTAAACGTCCTTAAGCGCATCGAACTGCTCCAAGCCGTAACGGAACGTCGCCCCATCGAGCAACGTCCCTGTCGTCTTGAAGAAGTCATGCTCGATGATGTGGAGAAAACCCACCGCAAGCACCGCAAGGTGAGCCGTCACTCGGACCGGCCAACGCGCCCACCCGCGACCGAGGTGGATCAGGACGGCGACCACGACAAAGAGCCCCACGACGAAGACGACGTCCGGTGCAAACGCTAGCAGCGCACCTCCAAACCCGACGTCTGCGGAGGACACGAGCTTGAGGCCCTTAAAGACGAGGGCCAGCAACGCAACCGGCGCAACAAGCCAGGTGGCGTACCTGAGGGTCGATAGGGCGGGCCACGAGGCCCACGGCTGCTCTTGGTGTTCGGCGCTCAAGGGGCGGTTTTATAAGCGAGCGGGTCGGTTTATGGAAGAGCCGTTGTGACGATTGTCGCCGGACCGCGCTCGAGTCGCTGAAGATGCCCGCGCGACGGCCCAGACACGGGCCCAACCGCCGCTTTCCGTCGGCCTTTCCGGACGCACGTCTGTCTCAGCGTATGGGTGTGGTCGCCAGGTTCGCCCAGACGGTGACCACTTCAGGCGGATCGGTCGGATCAAAGCCGATGATGTCGCCAAGCGTCTGCAACGCGCCGACGCGATCGAACCCAGCGAGCGCGATGAGCGCATCGGCCAGGTCGCTGACGCTCATCCCTCCGGTGAGCGACAGCGTGGAGAGCCCGTCTCCGCTGATGTCACCGGCGAAGACCGCATCCGCGAGGCCCACCTCCACCGCAACAACGCCCGTGCTGGGATCAGGCACGGGCAGCGCGACGTCGATGGCAGCCGTCTCAAACGACGCGCCATCGAACGTTGCATCCACGCCGATGACCGTGTCATAGGTTGGCCCGCCCGGTCCCCGCGCAAAGCCGAAGCCAACCCGCGAGGAGTCGGCGTGCACGCCGAGGGAGAGGTCGGGAACGACCGTGGCGAGGATCGAGCCGACCAGCGGGTTGTCCGGCTCCTCGACGTCAAACCCATCGTCGACGAGCGACACGACCACGGGCGCACGAACGACCCCGCCCGTCACGGCACCGCCATCGACCGAGCCGGTGACCGCGTAGACGCCGCCTTGGGCGTAGGTGTGCTCGCTGTCCGCAAGCGTCACGTCTGTGCCGTCACCGAGCGCAACCGTCGCGCTCGATGCGTCGCTGGGCCAGCTCACCGTCAGTGGCACCCCCTCCAGCGCGAACGCAGGCGCAAGACCGAACGCGTCCGGCTGCTCAGAGCGAATGAGCAGCTCGACCTGCTCGTGCCGGTTGGTCCAGTACGTCATCAGGTGGGTCTTTGTGTGGACTCGGTAGGGGTACGTCGTGCCGTTGGCAACGGCCGTGTCAGGCGTCAGGCCACCGCCGTGAGTCTGAGCCGCTGGGTACCGGTACATGGCTTCTCTACGGGTGATGACCTCGCGCGCACTCGCCATGGTGGTGGCCGCGGCTGCAAGGGTCGTCAGGGCCGCGCTCGCGTCGGCTGCCCGCAGATCAACGACGGCTTGATAGAGCTCCACGGCCTGCTGGGCTCGAAGCTGGTTGATCCGAAGGCCATCCACCACCTCGGCAAACCACGGTTCGCCCGCCTCCGGGACGTCGGCTGCAACGGCATCGAGCTGCGCCAACCACCCTCCATACGCGTCGACAAGCTCCGCGAGCCTCGCGAGGTCGGTCTGCTGGAACTGCTCGGCGTCGTCGTCGCTCATGGCCAAGAGGTCGCGGAACGCGAGCCGAACCGGTCGGAACTCAAAGCCTGTCGTTGCCGCAATCTCGTCGGCTGGGTCCTCGCCTGCGAAGTAGACGAAGAGCCCGCCCTCAAGCCCACGCCAGTCGGGCCGCGTGAGGAAGTCGGACGCTTGGCTCATCATCACGTCGTGGAGCACATCATCGACCGCGATGGCGGCGGCGCAGCGCTCGGGCCACACGGCCGGTGAACAGAAGGGCTCGGTCAGCTCCGCGATGACAGCAGCCATCGGCACATCCGCATTGAAGTGCCACGCACCAACGGCGTAGTCCTGCTGCCAATAGCCCCACTCATGCCCGCTGTTAAACATCCGGTGGCCTGTGAGCGTTCCGTTGCCGCGCGACGCCAGCAGCGGCTTGACCAGCTCAATGTCCCGCGAGCGCGTGTAGATGTAGAGAGGCAGGTAGACCGGGATGGGGTTGTCGAACGAGAGCCACCACGAGCCCTCCGGAAACCAGGTTAGCGGTCGACCGGCAGCCGATGCCTGCTCCATGAGGCAGAGCTTGTGCGAAAACGTCCGCTGATTGTAGACGCGTGCGGGTCCCTCGAGGGGGTAGAACATGACGGTGTGGACCTTCACGCCCAACCGCGGATCGGTGTGAAACGCGAGGTCGTAGTAGTCCGACGTCCCGCTGTCGTTCGTCCCGGGCGGGCAGCCCAGATCGGTGAAGTTTTCGACCGACTGACCACCGCTTGTGTGGTTGTTGATCTCGACGACCAGCTCGGGTCGTAGCGACAGCGCGTGCTGGCCTGCGAGGTTGATCCAGTCGACCGTCTGCTGGTCCGGGGTCACTGTGAACTCGGTTGGGCCAAAGTGAATCCCGAAGATCTCAACGTCGTCGGCGTTCGCAAGCGCGGCCTCAACGACCCGCTCAATCTGGTCGCTGACAGGCTCGTCGAGGCTTGGGTCGATCGAAGCGCTCGCTCCCTGCTGCTGGTTGTGAAGCGTGATGCCAGCGCCGCGCCGCATCCCGAGCAGCCCTCTTAGCTCGTTCAGCTCCGTCGCTCGCTCGGCGCGCTCCGCTTGGCTCACAGCGCCGCGCCCTGCCCCGCGAAACCAGTCGCCACGGTTCTTGATGACCCAGTCGTTGACGTTGACGGCCTCGTCGATGGGGTGATCTGGGTCGGAGAACGCCTCCAGGTGCTCGAGAGGATGGGACGAGTGAAAAGTGAACGCGCGCTGACTGAAGTCGGGTCGCACGATCGCGCCCGCCGTCTGTACGGCTGTTGGCGCCTCGGCACGAGCTCGCAGCTGCGTGAGCGGCAGCCTCGGAACGAACTCTTCCTCCGGGTGATAGAAGCGCGCCCCGAGTCGCCTCAGGCCTTCATACACCGCGTATTGTCGCCCGAGCAGGCCATCGCCGGCCGTCAGCAGCCAGGTCGCGCCGGTGCTCTCATCGGCGACGTTCTTGAACGCTCCGTGAGCAACCGTCTGCACTAGGAAGCTGTCGCGCGGCGCAGCCTCTAGCGCATCGGCATCGATCTCGCTCGCCGCCACGACATCGGCATCGACGACGAAGACGAGCCCCGGGCGAAGGGCTGCCACTCGCTGCCGCAGTGCGCTGAAGTCCTCGCCCGCCTCGGCACGAACATGCGCAGGCGCAAGCCCAACCAGCTGTGTCAGGTAGCTCTCTGTCGACGCGATGAGTCGCTCCAGCGAGGCGGCGTCTGTCGCCCCGTCGGTGCTCGGCGCCACGAGGACGACCGCGCTCGTTGAGGTTGCCGCCTCCGGATCGTCGCTGCACGACGCGCCGACAAGCACGGCTAGAGATAGGCAGGCAAGCAGCCAGCCGCCATTCGCCCGGCAGCGCCCATGAAGTGCCAGAGAAAAGGTCATCAGCGTCCCTCGATGAACTCCGCCAGTGCATCTTTGGCAGGACCGTCGAGCATCATCGGCACGAGCCTCTGCGCGTAAGCGGCTGCCGCATCCAGCAGGCCTGCCCCCCGGTGGGCCTCCACCGCCAGCTCCAAGAGCTCAGGGTCCTCGGGCGCAAGCACCAGCGCTCGCTGGACGAGCGTCACGGCGCGTCCCGCCGCTGCCGCCTGCAGCGCCGCACGGCTCGCGTCGCCGAGCGCCACCACCGCATCCGGGGAGCCCTCATCACATAAGACGTCGGCGCGCCGGGCCATCGCTTCGAGGAGCTCACCGAACTGTCCGCCGGCCACCCAGTGCTTGCGAGCGGCCGCCAGCACCGTCTCGTCGGTTGGGGCGCGCATGAGGTAGCGACGCCGCGCGTCGTTGGCCCTGTCGGGCAGATCCAGGGTCTCGCTGTAGAGCTCGACCAGCTCCAAGAGCCATGGGGTCGTCCGCTCGGCATCGAACGTGGTCTCGACCAGCCGCTCGAGCCGCCCCGCGAGTGACGACGGGTCGTCAGCCTCTCGCGCAATAGCCGCAGCCATCTCGAGCGCTTCGACGTCATCGGCGTCGAGCTCCAGCACCTTTGAGATCGCGTCGTCAGCCCCGTGCACATCGCCCGCAGCTCGGCGCTCACGCGCCTCCTTCATCAGCTGCTCACGATCCAAGCGTGCGTCCAGATGGGCCGCTAGCTCCGGCGACGCTTCGTCCACTTCCTCAGCGATCACCGCCCGCAGATCGGCTGCCGCGTCATCATCCGGATGCGCCTTAAGGTAGGCGTCAAGCAGCAGCAAGGCCTCGCGAGGGTCCCCATCGTCAGCGATCTGAACCGCTGCCTGCCACGACCCTCGTGCCGGCGTAGGGGCCGCGTGGATCACCCGAGCGATCGGCTCCTCCAGCCCAAGCTTTGTCCGAAGTGCGCGTGCTTTGGCGTTGCTGGCGCCGGTGTACCGACGCAGGGTCGCACGCGCCTGGCCAGGCGCTCCAAGCCCCTCGAGCTGAAGCTCGGCGAGCCGCAACCTGGCCTGGTTCTTCTGGTGGTCATCGGGATGCAGTGCCTCGACACGGCTGAGCACGCTGATGAGCTGGAGACCGCTCTGGAGGTCTTCGAGCACCGGACGCAGCAAGAGCAGCGCCTCAAGGTTTCGCGGCGAGAGGCTCACCGCTTCCTGCAAGAAGCGACGCGCCTGGTGCGCATCGGCAAGCTCAAGCGCCGCGATGCGGCCAAGACGCACCAAGAGCGCGACCCGCTCGATCGGGTCGGTCTCGAAGGGAAGCCTCGCCTTTCCGAGCTTCTGGTGGCGTGGCCACATCCCAAAGCCCTCGTAGAGCTCCAGCAGCCGCGCCGCGATCGCTCGCGCGACGAGAGGCTCCGGCGACTCGTCGAGGGCCTTCTCGTAGGGCTCGATGGCGTCGAAAGGCAGCGCCAGCGAGTCGAAGAGCGAGCCGACGCGGTAGAGGATGCGCGCCCGGTCGGGCCCCGGACTCACGCGATCGGCGCTGGTGCTCAGCCGGTGAAGCAGGAGCTCCCGCTGGTCCGGGTCGGGTGTGCACTTCTCGAGCAGGCGCAGCGCCCCTTCGTGGTGGGGCTCGGCGTCAAGGACCTCCAGCGCCCGGTCGAGAGCACCGCTGGCGTTGTCGCGCATGAGCAGGCCCTGCGCCCGCAGCGTCTGGGCGTCGACCCAGCGCTCGCTAGGACGCGGCACCCGCTCGATGAAACGGTCCGCCAGCACGGGCTCGGAAGCCGAGAGCGCCAGCTCCGCCAGCTCCAGCGCCGCAGCGTCACTGAACTCTCCGAGGTCGACAGCCCGCCACAGCACGCGCCGCGCACGTCCTGGGTCCCGCATGGGACCGAGCGCCAGGCGCGCCAGCTGCTTGATCACCTTGACCGTTGCCGCCACGTTCGCCGGCGACACGCCGCGGATCGCCGTCTCGAGGATACGGCTGGCCTCGATGACGTTGCCTTCCTGCTCCTCGACCTCGGCGAGCGCCACGTGAGCGTCGAGGTCGTGCTTGCTGGCCTCAAGCACCACCCGCAGAAAGACACGCGCTTCCTCAGGCTGGGAGCGCTCGAGTGCGTGCCGCGCGAGCCGAAGCCCTGCCTCTCGGGTCCGCTCTTCACTGCGTGCGGCAAAGAGCAGTCGCTTATAGAGCGGAATCGCCGCGCGTAGGTTGCCTTCCTTTTCGCGCACGCCGATCAGCGCCTCGAGCGCTTCCTCATGGTCCGGCGAGCGCTCAAGCACCCGGTCGAGCGCCGCTCGCGCTTCCTGGGGATCGTTGTCTTCGAGCGCCTCGGCAACGGTGAGGTCGCAGGCTGTAGCGTCTTCTTTATCCGCCGGCGACGTGAGCACGGCGCCGAGCCGCTCGAGGTGGACGGCCGCCTCTTCCTGGCGGCCCCGCCCCATCGCAATGGCCGCTAAGCCGCAGAGCGCCAGCTCATAGTCAGGCTTCCGCCGGAGCATCTCGCGGCAGACGCGCTCGCCTTCGTCGAAGAGGATCGGACGCGATGCACAGATGCCGACCAAGCGCTCAGCGAGAAAGCCGGGACTCGGCGGTCCATCGAGGGCTCGATACACCTCCGCGAGGGCCTCGCGAACCTGCTCTTCCCCAAGCAGCCGGTCGATCTGTCCGTGGTGACGCTTCAGCTCAAGGTCTTCGACGAAGCGCTCGAAGGCACCGCGGATCGAGCCCTCAGCGACGCCGTCGATGCTGACGATCTCCCGCGACGCCCGCGGGGCCGTTGGGCCGGCAAACTTCGCCACCAGCCGTCCGTCCCGCAGCTCAACGCCGCGCGAGCGCAGGGCCCCGAGATCCGGCAGCTTCCAGCCGATCCCGGCCAGCGCCCAGGCGACCGCGGGGCGAGCCACCCGAATCTTTGCCGTCGTGAGCGTCCGCTCCGTGACCAGGCTCTCCGGCAGGAAGTCGAGGATCTGCGCGGCGAGGAGCGGCCAGGGGGTCTCGACATAGCCGTAGACCCGGACGTGGTAGAGCGTCAGCAGCAGCATGGGCTCGTCGGACGCCTCATCCGCGGTGGCCACAATGCGGGCACGAACCGTGTACCGAGCTCCCTCCGGCGTTCGCCCCGCCAGCACCAGGGTGTCGTCACCGGCGCTGCCAGCGAGCCGGCCGCCCGACTCCCGGTGGAGCCAGTCGAGCAGCAGGCGCACGTCGACGGCGATCTCGAGGCTATCGGCGACGCCTCGGTGGTGACGGAAGCGCTCAAGACCGTCGCGAAAGTCGAAGGGGAACGAGACATGCGGCAGGTAGATCGCCAGCTCTTGGACCTCGGCGCCACCGGGCAGTGCGGCGCCGCCAAGGACGATGGCCACGCGGTCCTCTTCCACACGGAGGCTCCAGACCGGCCCCCGAAGGATGGTCATCGCGTGGGACTCGCCCGCCCCCATCTCGGCGGTGATCAGTTGAGAACTCAAGCCGCTTCGTCTCCTTCGCGGTCACACTATAGCGTTGCCGGCGGGCGTCTGTCGCCTTTATCGCCGACGAATTCCCGCCAAAGAGCGCTGCGCCGGCGCGCGTCATGGGCGATCGGCCCTCGCTGTCGACGTCAGCGGCTGTTAGCTTGTGGCGCGTGAGACACCTCCACACGGCGATTTCGGTCGCGGCCATGACGCTCTTGGCGACGACCCCGAGCAAGGCTTCGACCTTCGACACCTTCGGGTTCAGCGCACGCGCGATGGCGATGGCAAATGCCTACGTGGCGCTCGGCACCGACTACGACGCAGTCTACTACAACCCCGCCAACGTCCTAGGCCGCAAGCGCACTCACGTCGGCGTTGGCTTCAACCTCATCGCCCCCTCGCTCGCCGTCGACCGAACGTCTGGGGCTGAGACGTTCCGCCCCCTCTTTCCCGAGGCCCAGTCCGGTATCCATCTCGGCGGCTCGACCCCGCTCAGCGGGATCTTCAACGACGTTGTCGGCGTCGGATTCGCCCTCTTTCATCCGCTGACGACCGGGACCAAGGTCGAGTCGATCGATCCACGCACCCCGACCTTCTACCGGTTCCAGAACCTCCCCGATAAGCTGGTCCTGGCGCTCTCAGTGGCCTACGAGCCCGTCGAGTGGCTGCGCATCGGCGTGGGGGTTCAGCTGCTTGCGGCGTTTGAAGGCCAGGTCACCGGCGCCCTCGATCTGACGGAAGGCCGATTCACTCGGGAGAACCTCGACGTCGACATCACGCCGGTGATGGCGCCCACCGCTGGGATTGCGCTCGGCAGCTTCGCGGGCTGGCGGTTTGGCGCGACGTTCCGCGGCGCGCTCCAGCTCGACTACTCGCTGCCGGTGGTCGTGCGGATCGAAGGGGTCGGCGATCTCGACGTCCTCGTCCGTGGCACCAGCCTCTACACCCCACCCCAGCTCGCGTTCGGGCTCTCGTGGGAGAGCGCGCCGCCGTCGGTGGCCAACAGCGTCGCACTCGAGCTTGGCGCGACCTGGGACATGTGGTCGGGCGCGCCCCCAGCCGGCGCCTACTTCGAGCTGGCAATCGACGGGGCGGAGCTTCGCCCCACCGGCCCTGACGGTCAGCCCGTCGACATCGTCGACGTTCTCGGCGAGCCCGTTCCGATCGGGGCCGTCGACACACTCACCGGCCGTATCGGCGCCGAGTGGCGTGTCGATCCAACGTGGACGCTGCGCGCGGGCTACGCCTATCGGCCCACCCCGATCCCAACGCCGATCTACCAAGGCAACACCCTCGATGCGACCAGTCACATCGCCTCCGCCGGGGGCACCGTGACCTTCGGCGACCCCACGGGCGTGCTGACCGCACCCGTTCACATCGACCTCGGCCTCCAAGTCACTGCCCTCAAGCGCCGCAGCGTGCAGAAGGCCGTCGATGGCTCACCGGACGGCAGCTACGCCTTTGGCGGGACGGTCTGGCACCTGAGCCTCGACCTGCGGCACGACTACTTCTAGTCCCAAAACAAGCGCTCTTTCCGGCTGCGGCTTTGGCGATGCACTCGCCAGCGACGTCCGTGCGTTCGCTTCGCTCACCTGAAGCTCGACGATGCACGCATCGCCTTCGTCCAGCGGACGCCGCTGGCAAGCACATCGCCTTCGCCTCGCTCGAAAACAGCGCTTGATTTGGGTCTAGTCTAGTTCAAAACAA
>CALHXW010000051.1 GCA_938040325.1 uncultured bacterium
TGAGGTTTGCGAACGTTATCCAGTCGGCGGTGTGGAGGTGGGTGAGGCCGGCGCGGTTTTAGAAGGCCGCAACGTGTTTGCCTCACCCAGCTGTGCACGGACGACGTCAGCGGCGGCACGTTCAAAATGGCTAAAGTCGAGGCTAGCAGCGTTACCGGGAAACAAGAGTTCTGGACAACACTGCTAGGGATGCTTCTGTCAACCCGACGACGGGCGGCCCCAAGGTCGACGCCGGCTTCATGCGCGCATGTTTCAACGCTGTGGTCGCGGTCACTTCCGAGAGTGTGCGACCCGATGTAGTCTGCGCTCATGTCAGCAACGACAGCACAGTCACCGCCGCAGCCTCTGTGGGTGCGGTGGGTGGACCGGTACCTGCCGGATAGCTTCCTGAAGGCACACGCCGATGGGACCGTCGCGCCAGCCGATCTCGCGGACGCAAGGATCTGCCTGGTGGTGGTTGCGACGCTGACGTCTGCGGGCTGCATATGGTCGGCGGTCGCGTATTCGCTTGGCGTCGGAATGGTCGCGGTCGCGGTCGCTGTCGCGTGCGTCCTGTCGCTCGGTCTGCCGTGGCTCTTTTCGGTCTTTCAGTCGGTTCAGGCGTTTGCGATGGCGGTCACGGCGCTGGCTGTGGTGCCGCTCTGTTGGCCCGCACTCTATGCCGAGGAGCTCTGGTGGATGTCGGCGGCAGGACTGCCCATGGCGATTGTGCTTGCGGGGCTCGTGCTGCGCCCGCGCTACAGCGCCGTTTGGCTGGTCACGTGCGCTGCGTTTCTCATCGCAACAGGCTTCTTCATCGCCATTCCAACAGCATCATCGCGCGGCTTGGAGCTAGGCAAGCTCGATGTCTTGATCAAAACGGGGTCGCTGCTCGCGCTTGCGGTCATCTACACTTACTCGTCAGCGGCGCGTTCGCTCCGCCGGCTTGCCACCGAGGAGCTCATCCTTCAGCGGGCCGCCTCGGAGGAAGCGCTTGCGTTCGCCGAGCGGTCGAGTCGGGCACGCTCGGCGTTTCTCGCCACCATGAGTCATGAGCTGCGCACGCCACTCAACGGCGTGCTCGGGATGGCCGACCTCGCGCGCCACATGCCGCCAGGGACGGACCTCACAGAGCAGCTCGACGTGATCGTGGGCTCATCGGAGTCGCTCTTGGTGATCCTCAACGACGCCCTCGACTTCGCAAAGATCGACTCCGGAAAGCTCGCGCTCGACGAGGAGCCCTTCGATGTTGCGGTGCTGGCTCAGCAGGTCATCGATCGCTACGGCGCGACGGCGTTGGCGGGCAAGACGACGCTGCGCGCAGATCTCGCAGGGACGTTGACGGCGCGACGGCGGGGGGATGCGCTGAGGCTTGGGCAGGTGCTCGCCAACCTTGTGTCCAACGGGATCAAGTTCTCGCCGGCCGGTGAGGTGGTCCTTGCTGTCGACCCGGTCGGCAGCGACAAGGTGGCCTTCGAGGTTCGTGACAGCGGCATCGGCATCGACAGCGACAAGCTCTCGCTGGTGTTCGAGCCGTTTCGTCAAGCCGACAGCTCAACCACCCGCGAGTTCGGAGGCACCGGTCTGGGGCTCAGCATCGCCGCTGAGCTGGTTGATGCCATGGGCGGTGAGCTGCAGGTCGAGAGCACCTTAGGGGTCGGCAGCACGTTTCGGTTCGTGGTTCCACTCGCAGAGGTCGATGGCGCCGCTGATGACACAGCGGCCCTCCAGTCAGCGCACGTCCAGACAGTCGTGTCGTAGCGCATAGGATGTGCAGGCTTGAGCTTCCTTTTGAGGGGTAGGGGGCCGAGCAGCCGTTCGCAACTCTCGCGGATGTTGATAGGGTGAGCGCTCCTGTGACGCGGAGGCTCTGACGACCATGAAGCGGCTGACACCCAACGACGCCATGTTCCTCTTCGGAGAGTCACAAGAGACGATGATGCATGTGGGCTCTCTCATGCCCTTCACGGTGCCGAAAGACGCACCGCCAGACTTCCTGCGCGGGATCATCGAAGAGGTGCGACAGGTTCGCAATCTGCAGCCACCTTGGAACCTCAAGCTCAAGAGTTCCTGGCTCAAGAACCCCTTTCCGGCGTGGGTTGAAGACAAGAACATGGACGTGGACTACCACCTCCGGCGCTCAGGTCTGCCGTCGCCTGGCGGTGAGCGGGAGCTGGGTGTGTTGGTGTCGCGACTGCACGCGATCCCCGTCGACTTCAGCCGACCGCCGTGGGAAACCCACCTGATCGAAGGGCTCGAGGACGGACGCTTTGCGCTCTACACCAAGGTCCATCACGCGCTGATCGACGGCTACACCGCCAACAAGATGCTGGCGCGCAGCTTCTCCACGGATCCGAATGAGGAAACACCGCTCTTCTTTCGGCTCTCGCACCACTTTGGCACGGGAGCTGGCAAGCCGCGTCCAGGTCGATCGTCGCGCTGGCAAACCGCGATGATGAGCCTGCGCAGCCAGATCGACGCTGCGAGTGAGGTCGCAGCCACGGTGGGCGAGCTGTGGGAGAAGTTCCGGGGCGGGGTGGAGACGCCGCGAATCCTGGCGCCGCGCTCGATCCTCAACGGCCGCATCGGCCGCAATCGCCGCTTCGCCACCCAGCAGTACGACCTTGAGCACGTGAAGTCGCTGGCGAAAGCCGCAGGCGGCACCCTCAACGACATTGTGCTGGCGTTGTGCTCGACAGCGTTGCGGCGGTTTTTGTTAGGCCTCAACAAGCTACCGAGCGAGCCCTTGGTGGCGATGCTGCCGGTCAACGTGCGTCCAAAGAACGATCCCGGTGGCGGCAACGCCGTCGGCACGATGCTGGTTTCGCTCGCAACGCACATCGAGTCACCGCTTGAGCGCCTCGACGCGATCATCGCCGACACGACCGAGTCCAAAGCACGGCTGTCGAGCATGTCGAAAGAGGCGATCATCCAGCTCTCGGCGCTGATGATGGCGCCGGTTGGTGCACAGACGGTGACCGGCACCCTCGGCCGCGTGCGGCCGCGCTTCAACGTCTGCATCTCCAACGTGCCGGGACCGAAAGAGGCGCTCTACTTCCGCGGGGCGAAGCTCGAAGCGGTCTATCCGCTGTCGATTCCGATCCATGGACAGGCGCTCAACATCACCTGCCAGAGCTACAACGGCACGCTCAACTTCGGGTTTACCGGGTGTCGCGATAGCCTTCCATCGATGCAGCGTCTCGCTGTCCACTCCGGTGAAGCGCTGGCTGAGCTGACGGAGTTGCTCAAAAACCGGGGCGCTTGAGCCGCGATTCTGATATGAGCCGGCGCCATGCAGATTCACGAACTTAAAGACCAAAAGATCGGCTTGTGTGTCTCGGGCGGACTCGATAGCCGGACCGTTGCGACCCGCTTGCTGGAGGACGGCCTCGACGTGCTCTGCTTCTCGGCAGACCTCGCTCAGCCCGACGAAGCAGACATCAACGACATCGTCACGAAGATGGCGACGACGGGCGCGAAGACGACCCTCGTTGACCTCAAAGACGAGATGGCCGAGGCGTGCTTCCTCGTACTCAAGTGCCTTGCCGACTACGACGGCGGCTACTGGAACACGACCGGCATCGCCCGCGCCGTGACCGTCAAAGGGCTGCTCACCGCAATGCAGGCGGAAGGCTGCACGGTGCTGTCCCACGGTGCGACCGGCCGCGGCAACGACCAGGTTCGCTTCGAGCGCTACACCAACATGCTGGCGCCCGAGATGAAGGTCTATGCGCCGTGGCGCGACCCCCACCTGCTCGAGCAGTTTCCCGGCCGCAAGGAGATGGCCGCCTACCTGCGCGAGAAGGGACTTCAGGCCGACACCGGCCCCAAGAAGCTCTACAGCACCGACGCGAACCTTGCCGGGCTCTCCCATGAGGCGGAGGACCTTGAGGACCTCGACACCAGCTGCGAGATCGTGCGGCCGATCATGGGCGTGTGGCCTCACGAGGCTCCCGACGAGATCGAAGAGGTGACGCTGCGGATCGAAGATGGACGCTGCGTCGCCATCAACGGCAACGCAGTCACGCCCTTTGAAGCGATGACGCTGGCCAACGAGATCGCAGGGCGTAACGGCATCTGGATGCGCAACGCGCTCGAGAACCGCATCATCGGCACCAAGAGCCGCGGTGTGTACGAGGCCCCAGGCATGGAGCTATTGAGCTTCGGCCTGCGCGCGGTCTATCAGGCGACGATGAGCCGCAACAGCACCAAGCTCTTCTCGTTTTTGTCGCGTCTGATGGCCGACATGGTCTACGACGGGAGGATGTACGAGCCGGCCAGTCGCGCGGTGATTGCCGGCATTGACGCGCTCACCGAGTTTGCCCACGGCACGGTCCGAATCGGATTGTACAAAGGCAACCTCTACTTCCGTGAGCTCGCCGACTGCCCGCACTCCCTCTACAGCCCGGCAGATGCCTCGATGGAAGCGAGCGACGGACTCAATCCCGTGAGCTCTCAGGGTTACCTCGAGGTTGCCGCAGTGGAGGCGCGAATCATGGCGCTGGCAGGCCAGGTCCGCTCGTAGCTCACCGCTCGTTTACCCGCGGGGTTCGTGGCTCTGATGAGTTGATGAAGAGCCACGACCTCCGGCGCGGCAGACAGATGCGGGCTAACTACCGGGGAACAAAGTCGCCTTCGATCACGATAAGTGTGACGAGTAAGGGCGACAGTGATAGGCTCCCGCCCGTTCCTACCTCGATGCGGCTCCGCGTCGGAAAATCAAAACGAACCACAGAGGATTGATATGCAACGGTTCACACAAGTCTTGGCGTTTGTCGCCGCACTTGGCATGGCTGGCTCGGCGCTAGCAAGCCAGTCCACAGGCTTCTACCGCAGCGGCGGACTGGTCAACGGGGTTCAGATCCCCGACACCGGCGAGCACCACTACATCCTCTACCCGGAGCGGTGCTACCTTGAAGGGGCGCTGCGCCACAACTACACCGACCCCAACAAGCGCTACAACACGTGGGCACACAAGAGCACTGTCGACGTCATCCTCGACGTGGCCAAAGCTGTCCGCACCAAGCACCCCGACTCGCCGCTCATCCCGGTCGGAGAGCTGTCGTCGAAGTTCGGCGGCAAGATCAGCCAGCATAACTCGCACCAGAACGGCCTCGACGTCGACCTCTGGTACATCCAGAACCCATGGCTGGCCGGCGATCGCTTCCCGGAGTGTAGCCGCGGCATCCGCTACGAGTCGAAAGACCCGAACACCGGTCAGTGGTTCTTGCGCGGTGAGTTCCCGCTCAACTGGAACTGGACCCTCATGGCGGAGCTTGCCAAGCGCCCCGAGGTCAAGGTCATCTTCGTCGGTGGTCTGATCCGCGACGGTCTGCTGCAGTACGCGCGTGAGACTGGCGTTGACAGCCGAGAGTACAAGCGAACCGAGCGTAAGCTCCATGCGGTGAAGTGCAAGATCCCCGCGCGCTACCACAAGGGCTACAGCACCGATTCCTACAAGAACAACTACTGCCCACACGACGAGCACCTCCACGTGCGCTTCCACTGCCCCGAGGGCAGCCCGTCGTGCCGGGAGAAGCTCTAACCGAGTCTCGTCCGACCCGCGAGTCCGAAAGGTCTCGCTCGGTGATCTAGACCTAAAGCAAGCGCTAGCCCCAAAACAAGCGCTCTTTCCGGCTGCGGCTTTGGCGATGCCCTCGCCAGCGACGTCCGTGCGTTCGCTCCGCTCACCTGAACTCAACGATGCACGCATCGCCTTCGTCCAGCGGACGCCGCTGGCAAGCACATCG
>CALHXW010000052.1 GCA_938040325.1 uncultured bacterium
GATGCCGTGACGCCGAGATCGGCCCAAGACGCCCGACATGCTCGCCGCCAGTGATGAGACGAGACACACACGCGTGTCCCGTCCGGCTAGTCCCAAATCAAGCGCTGTTTTCGAGCGAGGCGAAGGCGATGTGCTTGCCAGCGGCGTCCGCTGGACGAAGGCGATGCGTGCATCGTCGAGCTTCAGGTGAGCGAAGCGAACGTACGGACGTCGCTGGCGAGGGCATCGCCAAAGCCGCAGCCGGAAAGAGCGCTTGTTTTGGGGCTAGTCCCAAATCAAGCGCTATTTTCGAGCGAGACGAACGCTCCGGTGCTTGCCAGCGGTGTCGGCCGAATGAAGGCGCTGCGAGCATCGTCGAGTTCGGGTGAGCGTAGCGAGCGCACCGACGCTGCTGGCGAGTGCATCGCGGAAGTCGCAGCCGGAAAGAGCGCTTGTTTTGGGACTAGGCCATGTTTGACAGCGAGGCCGGTCCACGACCGATGTCGCCGAAATCGGGCCTGTCTGGACGGTCGCCGATGCAGGTACGAACGACGTCGATGTAGTTGCCGGCGAGTGCGCCGGGGTGGTCGTCGTAGAAGCCGCGCGACTTCAGGAGCTGGTGGAGCTCCGGCAGCTTGTAGCCGGGGACGTTGGCGAAGAAGTGATGCTCGCAGTGGTAGTTGACGTAGTTCGGGGCGATCAGCGTTCGTGCAAGCCAGCTGGCGCGGACGGTGCGAGCGTGGTCACGGGCGTCGCGGCTGAGCAGGTTGGGCACGTTGCCGTGCTCGCCCATCACGCGGATCCGAAGGCAAACGGGCACCACAAAGATGACGGCCGCCCACCAGAGAGGATAGGCCCAGGGAGCACCGGCGACCGCGAGGATCGTGAATAGCAGCCCGTGCATGACCAGCGCTCGCCACTGCCGCTGCTTCACGCTCAGCATCAGCAAGTAGAGCAGGTCGCGCACGCCCGTCCGGCCCGTGAGGT
Source organism: uncultured bacterium (assembly GCA_938040325.1). GTDB lineage: Bacteria > Myxococcota_A > UBA9042 > PHBI01 > PHBI01 > CALHXW01. The sequence continues at coordinate 967 of CALHXW010000052.1, forward strand.
CGCGGGTGAGCTTGCGCCGCATGCTGTCCTTTTCGACCGGGTAGCTGCGCACGAAGGTGATGTCAGGGTCCTCGAGGGTCCCGGCGTTGCTGTGGTGGGTCAGGTGGCCGTCGCGGTAGGTGTCGTAGCCGATGAGCGTCGGACCGGCGAAGAGCCACTGGGCGACAGGTCGGTTGAGGCCACGCGTGGCAAAGAGCGCGTTGTGGGCCGCGTCGTGGTTGAGGATGCCAAGCCCCACGTAGCGACCGGCCAACAGCAGGCAGGACGCGATGAACGTCACTGGGTTGGGCCAGACGGCGAAGAGCGCGAATGCGCCTGCAATGATGGCGTAGTTGATGATGATCTGCAGCACGGCGACGGCGTCTGAGGCTTGGCGAAAGTGCTGGCGCTCTTCACGCGAGAGGAATTCGCTAATCTTGATCACACGCGTCTCCCATCGGCCCATGCGAGGTCAAAGTCGCCTATCGTCGGGCCGCATTGTCAAGGCTGGCAACGTCTTGCGGCAAGTGAGTCGAGCGTGCACGGACGAACCAGCTACTCGACGTGTGGCTTGAGGCTTAGCTCGCCGCCGTGGGCGTCGGCGATCGACAGCTGGCCGGGTGAGCGACGGTCTCGGTGGGCTTGGATCGCCTGGAGAGCGGCCTTCGTAGCGGCGACGATCGCCGCGTCGCCATGTTGCGCCAGATCGAGCCGAGCGATGTCTGCTGCGAGTGCATCCGCAGAGCCATCATCGAGGTCGGCTGCAAGGCTGCGAATGGCGGCCGCGAGCGTGGGATAGGACGTCGGACCGAGGGCGTCGGCGGCCGCGACGCGCTCTGGCAGGGTGTAGGCGGGCCCGGCAAGGACCTCTTGCGCCAAGGTCTGGACCGATGGATGCGCGTCGACGTCTTGCAGCAGCGCCATTCGCGCGTAGCCGCGCATCACCTCGCTAGGGTCGGCCGCTTCGATCGGCATGAGCGCCGCGACAGGGTCTGCCGCGACCGCAGCGTGGCGAGCGGCGAGCGCGTGACAGTGCTCGAGCATTCGCTCGAGCAGTCCCTGCCAGTGGGCTTCGTTGTCGTCGTCAGCGCGCTCGACGGCTTCTACGTAGTCGCTGTGGAGCTCACCCCAGTAGGTCCGCGTCTCGGCCTCGCCGTGGGTTCGCGTCACGAAGTCGAGCAGCGACGCTCGGCCCGCGTGGTCCATCATGCCGAGGGCGACCGGCTGGCGGAGACCACGAACCGTGACTGCAGCGTCGAACGTCTCGTCGCCCGTCAGGTCGCCCCGCGGGCCCGGGCGGGAAGGCGTCACCGACAGCGGTATCGCCGCCGTCTGGCTTGACCCCGGTGTTGCCAGGCTGAGCCGCAAGCTTACCCGGTACGCGTCACACACGATGCGTAGGTCGCGGCCTTGAGACGACCCGAGCCACGTGACTCGGTCTGGCGCCTCATGGTCGAGCATCGCGCCGGTCTTGGCGACGAGCTCCGAGCACCGGGCACGGCGCTGGTCGATGGCCGAGAGCTGTGCCTTGCTCTCGGCCTTGGTGCGGCCGACGAAGTACCAGCCACCGACGATGGCGCCGACCAACCCCATCAGACCAAAGATCGCATCTTCCATGGCTCCACAGTGTGGACAGCACCTGGTCTTGTAAACACCGGTGTCTGACCATAGGGTGTTGTTAGGTTATAATAATCAGGCTACACTATCTACGTGTTTGTGAATCGCAACCGTGAACTCCGCATCCTCAACGACCACCTCGCGCGGCCCGGCGCCGGCATGTTTGTGCTCTGGGGCAGGCGCCGCATTGGCAAGACGTCGTTGCTCACAAAAGCCATTGAAAACGATCCAAGAGCAGCGTTTCACATGGCGTCGCAATCCACCGTTGTCGACGAGCTGGCCCGTCTGTCGACGACACTTGCACGCGCCTGGAATGTCCCGCTCCTCGAAGTACAGCCACTCACCACGATCGATGCGCTGATGACCTACCTCGCGTCGGTCAACGACAGACGGTTGTTGGTGTGGGACGAGTTTCCCTACGCCATCGAGGCCGCACCCGAGCTACCTTCACTCTTGCAGTCGGCCTGGGACCTCCACCTCAAAGACGGCCCGCTTAAGCTCATCTTGAGCGGCTCGTCCGTCGGCATGATGGAGCAGACCTTCTTTCATCCGACGTCCCCTCTCTTTGGTCGTCGCACAGGACAGCTCCGGCTCAGCCCGCTCGGACCCCACCACGTCCGGCACCTCTTTGCCGACTGGTCGATCGGAGACATCGTGGAGCTCGCCGCCATCTTTGGCGGTGCGCCAGGCACCCTCGTTCGGCTCGACTCCACCCTCAGCGTTTCTCGCAATCTTCAACGCCATGTCCTAGCCATCGGGGAGCCGCTCTACAACGAGGTTCCCTTCCTCCTGCGGCAGGAGCTCCGCGAGCCCCGAGTCTACCACGCCATTCTAGCGGCTGTTGGTGGCGGTGCGACCCGTTTCGGTGAAATCAGCTCCAAAGTCGGGTTGGATAAGTCCAACCTCAGTCGCTACCTCGCGACCCTCGCTGAGATGGGTTTGGTGGCCCGCCAAGTGCCAGTGACCGAGCGTCTTCCCGAAAAGAGCCGTCGCGGCCGCTACCGCATTGCCGATCCCTTTGTCGCAACATGGTACCGCTGGGTCCACCCGCATCGCTCGCTGCTCGAGCGAGGACTGCGCGAGGCCGTCTGGTCCGAGTACATCGAACCGGGGTATTCAGCGGTCCTCGGTCAGGCTGTCGAGCCTGTCATTGTAGAGCTCCTCACCAGCTCAATCCTTAGCCACCACGTGCCCTTCCCGGTCGCGTTCGCTGGAAGCTTCTGGAGCTCAGCAGTCGAGCTCGACGTTGTGCTGCTAGATGCCAGCCGTAAGCGCGCATTCATCGCCGAGGTCAAGTGGACGACACGTCCCGTCTCGCCGAAACTTCTGGCGGACCTCAAGACTCGCACTGCGCGCGTGCCTGCGCTCGCCGAACTCGACTGTGTCTATGCGTTGTTGAGTCGCTCAGGATTCACGGCTGGCAACGCCGGCGACAACGAGCGCCTGATCGATCTCGATAGCGAGCGCTGGCCTGGTCCGTGAGGTCGAGCAGGAGATTACTCGACCCGGACTCGCAGCGCTTCCTCGAGTGCGATGTACTTTGTCGAGGCTTGTTCACGCTTGACGGTCATCACGCCGCCATGAATACGACTCAACTTGCCAATCACAATCGCGCCGCCTGGAAACTCCACCGCCACCATTTTGCCAACGAGCTTTGAGAGCTTTCGCTCGGCTTCGACCCGCGCTTTGATGTCAGGGAGCTGAATGGTGCTCGTGAATGTCGTGGCGGGCACGCTGGCTTCGGCTGACGGAGCCGGTTGCGCGGTCGACGCTCCTGAGTGGTGACGTGGGTAAACGCAGCGCCTTTGTTCACAGATACGATCGCCCTTGCAATCGGTGTCTTTTCCACAGCCCGAGGACCGGGACTGCTGTGCACGCTGCAAGATGTAGGATGTTGAAATACTAGGAGTCCGAGGCCCACAGCTGCACTTATCGCGACCGCCGTAACCAATACCAACACTGAACTGGGACATGACCATCCCCTGTTTTGCGCAGCGAGCCTTGCAGCTCTTGACGCTGCTGCGGTTGCTGCCGCAGCTCATGAGCAATAGGAAAAAAAGACATACGAGGGCGCTGGTTGTGGCGGTGCGTGACATGGTTCCTCCGCCCCGCACAGTAGGAGAGGTCCGACAGGCTGTAAAGCCAGCGGAAGGGGCTCGGCTCGGCGGTGTTTCGACCCCAGTGTCAGCTGTCGTCCCGCAACGTCAGCGAACCGTGGTCACCGGTTACGGAGAGCCCCCCTCGCTCGTGTCCACGGGCCGCGTGGCGTCGTTTGGCTTCCTGGAAGAGCTGCTCAGCTTCCTCTTCGGAGATCAGGTAGAGGCGGACCTGCTTACAGGCTGGACATAGTAGGCCATGGACCCCGCCGATAACGCCTGGGGCGTTTTCCTTGAACCAGCCTTGGGGGGTGAACGCTGCAGACGTTGCTTCCAATCCGACCGACTGATGGCCGTTCATGCCCCGGTCGAGCAGCCGAATCAGCACGAGCGACTCGTCGGGACAGTCAGGGCAGTTTCGCGTAGTTTCCATGCTGAGTACTCCTCGCCGCTTCGAGGCTGACTGCCATCGATTGCTGCCGAAACGACAAACGGCACGAGCCTTTAGCAGGTTCGTGCCGTCAATCACCTCAACGAGGCTTGGGCTACTGCGGGCGCTCGAAGAGCCCTGCTGCGCCCATGCCGCCGCCGATGCACATGGTGACGATGCCGTAGCGGCCGCCACGGCGCTTGAGCTCGTGGAGCAGCGTCGCGGTCAGCTTCGCGCCCGTGCAGCCCAGTGGGTGACCCAGCGAGATGGCGCCGCCGTTGACGTTGACCTTG
>CALHXW010000053.1 GCA_938040325.1 uncultured bacterium
GAGGGCGGGTGAAGCGGACATCGATCGACGCCAATCGGCTTGGATCGCCACCGAGCTGGTCGGCCTGATAGACTTCGATGGCGCGGGACATCGTAGCGAAGCCATGCAGAATCGTGCGCTTGAAGCCAGACACACGGGCGGCAAGCGGGATCCAGTGGATCGGATTGAAGTCACCCGTTAGGACCGCGAAGTCAAACCCGTCCTGCCAGCTCGCTCCCCACCGGCCAATCTCTTGCGGGGGTGTGTCATCGCCTTTTGCGATCGGTTTCCGCGGCCTCTTGGATCCGCTGCTGCGCTTTGGGATAACCGGAAAGAAGTTAACCTCCAGCGCCTCGGGATCGTCGGGCGGTCCCGTGAACAGCTGCTGATGAAAGCGAATGCGACGCTCGGTTTCTTCGACGGACACCAAACGCGCGGCAACGACCAGCTCTGAATGCGCCGGAATCTGTCGGTGCACCGTCATCGTGCAACCGCCGTTGAGCGCTCGCTCGATGGGGTAGGGTTGCGCTTCTAGTGTTCGCGCCACGAGGCCGAACGTCCACTGCGGGAAGAGCTGCGGCGGTAGGTTCCCTTGATACGCGCTCGGGTCCCCGCCGCAGAATCGCACAAAGTCGGCGACCAACGCTGGCGGACGGGCAGGCACGCTCTCGCGAACCCACGGTGAGGGAACCTCTCCGGGTGACGACGTCTTGACCCCCAGTTTTCGCTGGACGACGCCCGCGACTGTCCGGCCAAGCGCCGCGATGATCGGTCCTTGGTGACGAATATGTAGAAGACTTGCAGCCATCGAAACCTCCGCAAGGCGCGAAGATACGGGATGGTCGCGGCCTAAGCCAGCATAGCGTGCCTGCCGCGGCGTTGCTGGCTGACTGTGTCGGTGATACGCGTTGGTAATGGGTAGAAAACACTTCGTGCTCGACACCAACATCCTTCTCCACAATCCCGAGGCGATCTACGGCTTCGAAGACAACGACGTTTGGTTGCCAATCGTCGTCATCGAGGAGATCGACACTTTCAAGAAGGACCAGCGCGAGCTCGGTCGAAACGCCCGCGAAGTTGCTCGACACCTCGACGACCTGCGCAAAGCCGGGTCGCTGGTCGACGGCGTCGTGCTGGAGTCAGGCGGTAAGCTGCGCGTTGGTATGACCGAGCGCGAGCTCCCGAAGGGCTTCCACATCAACGCGATTGCCGACGACCGAATCCTCGCGGTCGCGCTGCACGTCAAAGACAGCTTCGATGGTGAGAGCGTCACACTGGTGACCCTCGACACGAACCTGCGAATTCGCGCGAACGTCCTGGGTATCGAAGCCGCCGACTACGATACCCAGCAGATCGACATCAAGGATCTGTACCCACCGGTCCGCGTCCTAGACTTGGCGCCAGGTGGTATCAGCGAGTTCTTCGACCACGGTGAGCTTGAGATCCCGGAAGGCAGCGTCGGCGATGGCACCGAAGCCGGAGGCTGGTACGAGAACGAGTACATCCAGCTCCAAGACGGTAACGCGAGCGCACTCGGACGCGTCCGGGCAGCGGACGGTCGAATCGACCCGGTTGACAGGCTCAAGCACCCGCTCATGGGGATTCGTCCCCGCAACCGCGAACAGTACTTCGCTCTCGACGCCTGCCTCCGACCCGACATTCATGTTGTGACGCTCGTCGGCAAGGCAGGCACCGGCAAGACGCTGATGGCGCTCGCAGCAGGCCTGCACATGGTGGCCGAAGAAGAGCGCTACCAGCGGCTGCTCGTGTCACGCCCCATCATCCCGATGGGCCGAGACATCGGCTATCTGCCTGGCACCATCGACCAGAAGCTCAAGCCTTGGGTCCAGCCCATCCACGACAACGTCGAGTTTCTGATGGCTCGCAGCTCACACGGCAAGCAGAAGCGTGGGCGTGGGGTCGACGACCTCGTGCGGCAAGGGATCATGGAGATCGAGCCGCTCACCTACATTCGCGGCCGGTCCATTGCTGAGCAGTTCATGATCGTTGATGAAGCGCAGAACCTCACGCCACACGAGATCAAGACGATCCTCACACGCGCCGGTGAGGGAACCAAGATCGTGTTCACTGGTGACCCCTTCCAGATCGACAACCCCTACATCGATAGCATTTCGAACGGTCTCACCTACCTGATCGATCGGTTCCGCGGTGAGTCCATCGCCGCCTCGATCACCCTGAGAAAGGGAGAGCGTAGCGCACTGGCCGAGCTCGCGGCGAACAAGCTCTAGCAGGCTAATCGCACTCGCCTTGCTGCGGATTTACGCTCGGTCACTTATCCCGACTCCCTCGTCGCGCCTTGGTGGCTAACGCAAGTCCGCACGAATTAGCCTGATCGGTGCTCTAGCCGCGTTTGGGAAATTCGAGATTCGATGACCTCGGCAACGTCGGTAGCCGGTCCACGAAAGGTCAGAGGTCCCGCATGGACGGGCCCCGCTGCGGTGGCAGCGTCCCTGCGCCTCGTCGTCTACACGACCCCAGGAAACGCACTCAGCCTATGGCTGGACCGTCAGCATGGCAGCGAGTCCTGCGCTGATCGCTGTCACTTCGGTTCGCAGGCTGGCGAGGACCGGCGCGAGTCCGTCGAGCTTCCCGGCGCGACCTGCACTCTCAAGCTCTTGGGCCAGCTCTCTCGCGCGCTTTGCAGCAAAGTTGCTAACCGAGCCTTTCAGCTGGTGCGCCGTCCGTTCGACGTCCTGAGCGTTCCCCGCGTTGAGGGCAGCCTCAATCGCGTCAACCTGCTGTGGCGCGGTCTGATCAAAGAGCTCGATCAGGCTCGTTAGGAACTCTTTGTCACCCGCGACGAACTCAAGCACCTTGCGTTCGTCGAATACGGTCTCGTGTGGCTGGCTCAATGGGCCCTCATCCTCGTCTGCTGCTTCCATGCCGCTCGCGCGAGCTATCGCATCCCAGAGCTGCGTTTCGACGATCGGCTTTGTAATATATCCGGTCATTCCAGCGTTCAGGCAACGATCGCGCTCAGATTTTTCTGCATGAGCCGTCAGGGCGATAATGGGAAGCGGATTGTCAATTCGCTGTGATAACTCGATTTCTCGCCACTGCTTCGTCGCACTCACACCGTCCAGGTTGGGCATGTTGACGTCCATCAACACGAGATCCGGCGACTCCTCGGCGATCATCTCAAGGGCTAGCTTGCCGTCTGTCGCCGTCACCACGTCGTAGCCGCGCTTTTCCAGCAGCCGCACGACGTAACGTGCGTTGACGGGATTGTCTTCAGCGACCAAGACCTTCAACGTTGTCCGTCGCTCGTCGATCGGACGGAAGATCCGCTGCGACTTCGAGACTTTGGCGCGGACCTGGTTGAGCAGCTGCTCGCGGAGCTTCGTGCTGTCGAGTGGTGTCAACAGCTCCGCGTTGATGAGCGGATCCACCCCCTCGTCAAAGCGTCTGAGCCCACTGCTCGCCCAGTCCGAGCGCAGCGCGATGAGGTCGGAGCGGCCGCGATCTCTGAGCGCGGCGATGACGTCGGGGTGCTTCAGCCATGCATCACACACGATGACGGCGCCGACGGGGTGCTTGGCAAGGGCGGCGGCGAGCATCTTCGGCGACGCGACCACAAGTGGCTCGAGCTCCCATGTCACGAGCGTGTCGCGAACGACGTCCCGGCGCTTACCCTCGCTGACCGCGACTGCGACCGACGTGCCTTTCGCATCGTCGAGGACGAACGCTGTCGGGGCCGTGAGCCGCTTTGGCCGCATGAACGGAACGGTGAGCCGCCAGTGTGCATTCGCAGCTTCCACAGCGACACGCCCGAACTCACCTTCGAAACGGCTGCAGAGTCCGTGGATCCACGATGGCACGAGGTCCTCAGGCCCACACGGTACGCCGAGGAAGTCGAACCGAACGTTGTACGTCGACTCGGCGGCGCCTGACCGGTCGCGGGAAACTGTCAACGCCAAGTCCCCGCCAGGATGTCGGTCGACGAACTCGGCCAAGAGTAGCTCGAGGGCTAGAAACACAGAGGTCCGCCGAGCGCGGCAACGGTTGGGCAACTCCTCTTCAACGTCGAGCACCAAGTCGACGCTGGCGCGTACGGCTGCCTGCTGGTTGGCACGCATCCTCTCGGCAAGCTCGCTGCGAAACTCGACGCGCGTCGGCGGCTCGAGCTCACCAGCAAGCCAGATGCTCGCGAGGTTCGCCAGATCCGTCGCGTACTCCAGCTGGCCGGCACTTAGGGTAGCGAGCTTCTGCGCCACTCGTGGTGGGGCCCCACGCTCGCTGTCGATGAGCGCCCGAGAGTACGCAAGCGCACGTGCGCATCCGCTGAACGCGACCGCCTCAGGCGCCAACTCGTCGAGCTTCACCGCACTGCGCGGCGACCGTGCTCGTCTCGCTGGGACCGGCTCGGCGACCACCTCTGTCTGAGCGTGCGTCGCCTTGGCGACAGCTGGCCGCGTTGTGCGTGTCCTGGCGACACTCCTGCCCTCAGGGCGCGTCCAACGAAGGAGGGCCGCACCTGCTGCTGCACCGATAAAGGTGCCTGCAACAACACCACCAAAACCTCCGATCAGAAGCGTTGCTGCCGCACCAGCCGAAGCCGATAGGAACACGCTCCCGACGAGGGATCCCTCGCTTGGGCTATCGTTGGAGAGTTCAGAATGCATGGAAGTTCGCCGGCGGAAACGACGTTCGGAAGCTGCACACTAGCATCTAAGTCGCCGATTGTACCGACGCAACGCGCATACTTCGTCGCGATGCAACCCATCATGCGGCGATACCGCGCTGCAACACAGAGTCTGCCTGGGAGGAGCGACCCTAAGCTCTTGGCGACTTTTTCATCTGTCGGACGCGCAGCGCTCAGGCTTCAGCGCAAGCCCGACGAACGCAGAAGCACGTTGGACGCCAGTGTGCCGGCAGCTCAAACTGACCGGATGCCGTCATAAAGCTGCCGCAGCACACGTCCTCGTCGTCCCAACCAGGGAGCCTGACAAGTCCAGCCCCACCGAAATTCTTGGGTTAGTTGCAGTCCGGATGAGGCTGCGTCGGGTTCACTTCCAAGTCGTCGAGGTAGACGTCCCCGCCAGCTAGGTCGGCGATGACCGCCGAACGCGCCGCAACTGGTAGCGTGATGCACTGAACGTCGGGCTGTGGGCCGGTCGTCAGGCAGGGCCCATTGGACGTGAGCACAGCGATCGGATCGCCCGCTGCATCAAAGAAGGTCATCTCGGCCGTCCCGGGGAGCGTACGCCCCGAAAAGAACACGTTCGCCGAGGTCACGTCGTCTTGGAACGTCAGGTTGACGACGTTGCCTGTTGTCAGCCTAAACGATGTCGTGCCGCTCTCGACGCACTTATCGATGCCATCCTCAACGCAACCAATGCCGCCTGTGATGTCGACGCCACACGCGCTGTCCACCGTCGGGCACGATGGGTCGGTGCCTGGGCCCCCGACGTCGCCCATTGTTGCCGTGCAAGGGGCAAGGCCAAGGTTGCAGTAGTAAGCGTATGTGTGCTCGCCGAGCCCCGTGACGTCGTTCTGCGGGGACACGAGCCACGAGCCCTCGCTACCAGCCCACATGGTCGCCCCCTCACTCGTCGCAGCGCTGCGTGTGAGCGTGTGGTTTTGGGTTGTGCCGGTGCCGACAGGCCAGCTCGCACCAGGATCGGCGCCTTCGTCCCCGATGACATCGATCAGCACGCCACCGTGAGCGAGCCCGATCGCATCGTCGCCGGTAAAGTTCGTCGGCGTGTTGCCGCCAAAGCTCTGGTCGCACACCGCCTGGATGGCCGGATTCGCTGCGCCGTTGCACAGCACCAGAGTGTCCTCGTGGGCGAGAAAGCCCGTCAACGGCGTCACCTGATTGTCGCCCGCGAAGGTCCCACCATTGGTGATGCGCCAGATCGCGTAGTCGCTGAGAGCGACCGTCGCGCCCGTGCCGTTGTAGATCTCGAGCGCGCGGTTGTTGCTGGATCCCTCGACATATTGCGACAGGAACAGATCGCTCGCGCAGCGGGCGATGGCCGTTGTCGCTGTCAGCTCAAAGGCTCCTGTGCCCGTCGTGTCGTCGACGACAATCCAGCGCACGTCGCCCGCGGCGAGGGTGACCGTCAGCTCTTCATCGCCACCGGGGCCGGCCCCGTCGATCCCCGCGAGACACGAGCTGCTGCAGGTCGCAGCGCTCGCATCGTGGTCAAAGATCATCAGCGCGACGTCTCCACCTGCTTGAGGCACAGCCGCGAACGTGTACTCACCGTCCAGCGCCGCTTCGAACCGGAATACCTGGTCCGAGCCAGTGCCGGTCGCGACTGGCGTTGGGCAGCTTCCACCGCTGAAGGCATCCGAGAGCTCCACCGCGCTCAGGTCGCCGTTGGTGACGACCGCCACCGGCAACGCGATCGGTCCAGCGCAGGTGTCGCCTGTGATCTCAGCGCATGAGAGCGTCGTAGGCTCACACGCCTCGCCAGCTTCGCACAAGCACTGGCCGCCGCAGCCGTCCGTTCCGCACGAGCCAGCTGCACAGCTCGGTGTGCACGCGCTCACCGTCAACGTGTACTGTCCAGCATCCGGTCCAACGCCATCCACGACCAGTCGGAACGCGTCACCCGCTGACTCGGCCGTCACCACGAGACGCTCGCCGGCGCCGTCGACTCCGAGGTTTGCGTTGGACCAGCCCACGCAGTTTGTGCACGTGCTCTCGTCGAACGCGTAGAGCTGCGCATCCGTCGTCGTACCCGTCAGCTCCACTGCCCAGATGCCAGGCGCGGGCGCCGTGAAGAGCCAGACTTCGTCGCGCGAGAGCGCGCCGTCTTCCACGCTGGTGGCACCGCACGCTCCTGCATCCTGCTGCGCCGTCACGCCAGCAGCGGCGCTGAGGTCACCATTGCCCACAAACACCCCAGTTCCGCCGTCGCTCAGCGTCCTCGGGTCGTCGCACGTATCGCCGCTCTGCGTGATGCAGACGCCGCCCAGGCAGGCCTGCCCATCGCCGCATCCGCAGACGTTGCCGCACTGGTCGGTGTTGCCACAGGTTCCCACCACGCAGTCGCTGATGCAGTCGAGCTCCGCCGTGACAGCGACAGAGCCACCGACGGCGCCTGCGGCCACCATGCCATCGACCACCAGCCACACGGTGGCGCCGGCGCTGAGGTTGGGCAGAAAGATCGTCTCGGTCGCGCCGTAGCTGCTGTTGTCGACATAGCCAAGGCAGGCCGTGTCCACGCACTGAATGCTGGTGTGGGCAGTGACCATCACGTTGGTTGGCGCGTCTGGCGCGACGTCGACCCGCCAGTCGCCAGCTGCGGGCACAACGAACGACACCGCCGCATCTACGAGCCCCACACCGGTCGTCTCCAGGTCGCCGAGCTTGGCGCAGCCACCCCGTGAGTGGCTGTCGCTCAAGCCTGGCGCTGACAGGTCGACGCTGCCGACCCAGACGCCAGAGCCCGCCACGTCCTCAGCGAGTGCCGTTGCCGTCCCGCAGTCGTCGCCGCCTACCGGCACAGCACACGTACCCGCCGGCGTGCACGTCTCGCCCGCAGCGCAGCCGCAAACGCCACCACATCCATCGCTCATGCCGCATGCGCCTTCCGTGCAGCTTGCTTCGCAGAGCTCGCGGACGCGCACCGTGTAAGGACCGCCTCCCGTCGGCGTCAGCGTGTCGACGATAAGCCACACCGTCTGTCCCGCAGCGAGAGTTCCGAGCTCAAGCGTCTCCGTCTCGCCCCCAGCACTGTCGTTGTCAGCCAAGCCGAGACACCCCACCTCGCAGCTTGGGTCCAGCGTCGCCGTGAGCGAAAGCTCAGCGTTCGTGAGTGGATCGACGCTCGCCTCCCAAGCACCCGCTGCTGGAGCGACGAACTTCCAGACTTGGTCCGGGCCATTTTCAGCCAGCAGGGTGTCGCAGAGTGCACCGTCGAAGTGGTTGGACAGTGGCGTCGAGGCGGCGTTGTTGCCATTGGCTGTAAAGACGCCGCCCAGTCCCGCGACCAAGTCGCCCGCCACCGCGCACGTGTTCGTCGCGACCGCGTCAGCGGCGACGCAGACGCCCTGCGGGCCACATGCCTCACCATCCGCGCAGCCACAGGCCGTTCCACAGACGGGGTCGGTCGTTCCACACCCGGCGCTGCAGTCCGCCGTGCAGCTCTGAGCCACCGAGATCGTGTAGTCGGTGACGGGTGATGCGTCGGTCGCGTCGACCACGATGTAGAACGTGGTCGGCACTGTGGTCACCGCGAGAACGAAGCTCTCAGCCCCCGACTGGGTCTCGTCGGTGAGCGCGACACAGCCTCCGTCGCAAGCAGGCGTGTCATAGACTGCGAGCGCAACATCGCCCGCATCGGCCGTGACGGTGATCGTGTAGTCGCCAACCTGCGTGGCCTCCAGCGACCAGACCTCGTCGGCAGACTGCCCACCGGTCGCTAGCGATCCGCCGCACAGCGACGCATCATGGACCGAGCTCAAGCTCGTCCTGCTTAGGTCTCCAAGCTGCTCGTCCGGCAGGCTTGCCCCCAAGACACGGGGGTTTGTGCAGGTGTTTCCAGCCGCTTCGCTCGGGTCTCGAGCTGGGTCGACAGCGAGCGTGTAGCTCGCGCCACCGCTTGCGCCGTCAAGCACCACGAAGACTTCTTGACCTTCGAGGAGCGACACAGCGGTCTCGACGTCCTGCCCAACCACCCCGCGGCAGGGAGCTGCGACGGCGTCACAGTCGGAGACGATGTACATGCCGACGTTGAGCGCCTCGGTTGCGAAGCTAAAGCGGTACTCGCCTGCCGTCGGTGCGACGAACCGCCACGCGACATCACGGCCGCCGGCGCCAAAACCAGCTGGGATCCCGGCGCAGATACCGGCGTCCACCGCGTAGTCGTCGAGTGCGTCGGTAAACGAGCCCGTCAGCTCCAGACGTGCACTGAGCTCGCCGCCGTCAAAGAGCGGGGGCGCGTCGCCGCAAAGGTCTCCGACCGCACGGGGCGGCGGCTCGGTGTCGACTGCGGTCGTGTCGGCCTCGGCCGTGTCCTCGCTCGTGTCGCCGCTGGTGTCGGTGCTGACGTCTGGACCGGGGGTCTCGTCGTCGCCGCAACCTGCGACGAGCACGAACGCCGCCAACCATCGAATTCCTGCGAGCCGAAACGTCATGGGGCCTCCACGGCTGCCCGCGGCAACCACCAATGAGAGCAGGGTAATCACGTTGCCCCCACCAGCTCAACGAGACAGCCACCGAATTGTCACTTTGTCGTAAGGTGGTTCGTGCAGTCCTGATGCGGTCTTGGCGCATACAGATGCAGCCATTGCTCGCGTTTGGTCGACCGCGCACAGCACCCGCCCCAGCGTGGGTCAAACGGTCAGAGTCCCTGCGTCGGTGCTCTAATAGACCTCGGCGCGCTTCCAGCGCTTGTTGAACTCGTCGCTGAAGCGCGCCAGCAGCGACAGGTCGCTGGTGAAGATCATGTTCTCGTGGTTGACGCGAGCCGCGCTGCGCGTCCAGTTGTAGCTGCCGTTGACGAGGCGCTTGCCGTCGAAGATTGCGAACTTGTGGTGCATGTGCGCGTCGGTTCGGTCGACCCGCACCTGGACGTTCGCACGGGCAAATCGCTCGATGTCGGAGCCTCGGTCGCGGGCTTTGTCGTTGTCGGTCAGCACGCGGATCTTCACGCCCCGATCATGGGCGTCGATCAGCGCCTTGCTGATCCGGTTGTCGGTGATCGTAAACACGCAGACGTCGACACGTTTCGATGCGCGCCGGAACGAGCTCACAAGTCGGTCCAAGATCGCTTCACCCGGCGAGAAATAGGCCTCCGAGCGTGCGTCCATGTCCTCATCGGGGTCGGGCCAGAGTGCTTTGACGACCTCTTCGAGCCACTTTAGCGGTGCGACCGGCGGTCCCCCCGTGGTGATGGCTTGCTGCGCGATCATGAACGCCCGGCGTCGGAACCGGTGCTGTTCATGATGGGCTTGAGGACGGTCTTCGAGGATCGCCCGCAGCGCCCGGCGCTCGTTGCGCGACAGCCGTCGGTCTTCGAACGTCTCTCCCAAGATCGCGTCGATCTCTTCATCGGTCATAGGGTCTTTTCTCCCGGCGCAGGCAAGCATCAGTGCGAGACGGATGACTACCACGGATGGTCCGAACTGCGAGCTTCGATGGCGACTGCGGCCGCCAACGAAAAAGCGCCGCGCGGAGTCTCCGCGCGGCGCTCGTCGTTTCGCGGGGCCAGCAAGGCCCGAGCGCCTACTTGGACGTCATGATCATCTGGACGTCCATGTCCATGTCCATGGCCTGCTCTTGGTTGCCCATCTTCATCGACATCGACACCGACGACTTCACCGTCATGTCGCTAGCCTCAGGCATCACCTTGGCCAGGTTGAACGTGGTCGTGCCCGTCCCTGAGCCCTTCAGCGACTTCAGGCGCGCGTCGGCGCCGGCCGGCATGTCCTTGGAGTCGATCTTCTGCGGCGCAGCCGTCTGGGCCAGCGAGAACTTGGTGTCGACCTTGTCGCCGTCGATCTTGACCACCTCAAAGGTCGCCGTCTGCGCGATCTTCATGCCGTTCTGGTCGATCGCCTGGACGACCTTCCACTTCGCACCCACGCCGACGGGCTCCTCCGGCAGCGGGATCGACATCTGGTCCATCGACTGCTTGAAGCTGTCGACCATCTGCTTCATCTGCGGATTGGCACCCGCGGGCATCTGAAGCTCACCCGCCGTGGCATAGCCTCGGCTTGTGACCGTGGCCTTACCAGCCATGCCCACCAGCCCGTTGATGCCTTGCTTCATCGCCGTGACAACGCCAGGGTCGACGCCGTCACGAGCGACCACGTCGACACTGTCGAGCTTGAAGCCGTAGGTCGCGTCGCCGGCCTTGTTCACGCTATCGACCTTGACGCTCATGTTCATCTTCATGCCGGGCAGCTTCATCGGCATCTTCTGCCCGCCCATGCCCATCTTCATGTCCATGTTCATGACCATGCTGGCGGCCTGGGTGTCGCCTGCTTTGGGCTTGAGGCGCAGGGCGCGCTTCGGATCCGAGCCAGCGTCTACGAGCGTCACGGTCGGTCCGGAGGCTGCTGCTGCCGCGGCTTTCTTGCCTGTCAACGCAGCGGTATTCACCGCCTTCTTCGAGTGCGCCTCGGCCTTGTCGCCCTTATCAGCAGCGGTGGCTGCGCCCGACTTGGCCTCGACCTTCTCTGCTGCCGGCGCCTTGTCGGCGGCGGCGTTTTCGGCCTTCTTGTCGCAGCCCCAGATGGCAAGCGTACAGATCACAGCGATTGCCATGCGTTTCATGTGTCGTCTCCTGATGTTTGAGCGGGAGGCATGACCTGCATCCCTGGGCCGGGTTTAACGACCCGGCCGCCGTTGGTCAACGCACGGTCCTGCGCGATCGTTCAACCGCGCTTGGGCGCCCCAGAGCGAGTCACACGTCTGTCCGGGGTGGCTGGTCATGCGCCAGGCCGATCACTCGCCGGGCGAGACCGTCACCGAGACGACGCCGGAGGCAGGCATCTCCTGGCCATCGATCTCCGTCGTCATCTCAAACCGGATCGTCGTATGGCCCGTGGCGTTGTTGAGGCGTGCCGGGGTGATCGTCAGCCGGGACTCGCCGCTACCGGTGAAGCTCGTGACGGTCTGCACTGGCCCCTTGCCACCCCGTCCCTCTCTCTCGAAGGGGGTGTCGGCCGTCAGCGTCGAGGTGATCGAGACGACGACCGCATCGTCAACGAACTCCAGGACCTCCACCGTCGAGACTTCATGGATCGCCAGCCCTTCGATGCCGTTCATCTTCGTTGCGCGCTCGACTTGCCAGCGTGCGCCGACCCCGACGGCTTCGGCCGGCAGCGGGATGCTCATGTTGTTACGAGAGCTCTGCATCGACTCCACCAACTCGATCGCTTCGTCGCCCGTACCGACAGGAAGCTCTACCTCAGGCTTACCGACGAAGCCGCGTTCATCGACGCTTGCCGTGAGCACCGTGCCGTTGAGCTTCTCAAGCTGCGCGTTCATCAAAGCGAGCATGGCGTCTTGCACACCTTCGCGCCCGCCGGCGGCGAAGCTCTCGAGGTTCGTGACGAGCTTGTCAGGGCCGTCCTCGACCGGAACGATCGTCATGCGGCTCTCAACCTGCATCACCGGCAGCGCGACCTCGAGCTCACGGCCGCCGAACTCCAAGGTCATGTCGGAGATGATGCTCATGCTGGCTGAGAACGACGAGCTCTCATCTGCAGCTGGAACGCGCAGCAGCTTCAACGGCTCCTCGCCAGCCTCCAAAAGGACCACCTGAACGCTGCCGTCGTCGTTGTTGGCTGGGCTATCGGCCATGTCTTCGCTCGACCGCTCGGCCGTGCTGACTTCGGCACGGCGCTCAACGGGGTTGTCGTCTCCCGGCGCTCTTGTCGGGGGGCTCGATGCACAGGCGGTCAGTACAAAGAGGGTCGTCGCGGCGGTCATGCATGCTGCGAGGTAAGACGGTCGTTTCATCGAGCCCTCCAAGGGACTGGGGCAGACCGTTTTCTAGCAAGGATTCCAGCAAGGGCAAGGAGCTGCGGTCCGGATATCGCCCACAGTCGTCGTCGAGCAGCGAGCGCTTCGTTGGCGCAGGAGATGCCCAGCGTGGACTACGCTGTGGTCCGCAATCAGCTGACCTCTTCGAGGGCCTCAAGCACGAGCTTCGGGCGAATGACACCCTTGAAGCCGACGACCAGTGGTCGGTGTTCCGACTTGAGGTCGAGGGCCTTCTTGCTGCGTCCGAGGTTGCCTCGCATGGCCAAGAGCACGACGAGGTTCTTGGGTGCCGCTGCGGCGAGCAGCTCCTGGCGTCGCTCGAAGCGGGCGCGGTTCCAGGCCCAGGCAATGTCCACATAGGCCTTACGGCCGTCGACGTGCTTGGCGAGATAGTCGGGCACCAACACGTCGCGTCCGTCGAGGTTGATGAGCGTCGCGCCTTTGCTGAGTTTCCAGTCCGAGCCGAGCTTTCGAAAGCCCTTCTCGAAGGCAACCTGTTCGCTGGAGACCCAGGTACCTTGGTCGCGGGCAGCTCCAACCAGGCCGGTCTCGTGGTCGAGGATGAGCTTCGTCGGCCGCTTCTGCTTGCCCCAGAGCACCTCCGCTTCGAGTCTCCACGACTCGACCAGCGTGAGCCCTGGCAGAAGCATCGCGAGCTGCAGACCGTAGCGCGAGGTCTCTCGGAAGATGGAGAGTGGACCATCGAGGGTGAGGCGCCAGCCGGGGCCTCCGTCGTCGCGCGTTAGCGGCGTGGCTTCGAGCATCAGGCGCCGGAACTTGATCAGGCGAAAGAGCTGCCGTGCACGCGTCGCCTTGATTCCCGGCAGATCGATCCGGACTTGGCGAGCCCGAAGCAGCAGCGCCTGGGCGAGCGACATGTTGTAGCGGTGGAGCAGCTCTTCGGCGGTTGGCGACTCGACCTCGGTCAGGATTTCCTCGCGACGAAGATCGGCGTAGAGACCGGCCTCAACGTCCTCGCCGCTGATGCCAAGCTCTGCCGCTGCGTTGGCGATGATCGCGGTCCGACCGGATGGGCCGTCGCCGGTGGGGTCGACCGGCCACTGGGCGCCGGCCAGTCGAAACACGCACTCGCGGATCACGCCGGGGGCCACGGGAGCACGGGTCTCGACGGTCGCCCGATCGAGCAGCAGCTTGGCCAGTCCTCGCTGCAGCAGGTAGTCCGCTGAGCTGCCGACGTGGTCGGCGATCGCCTCGTCGAGCTCACCAACCGTCTTGTCGACGTGACTCGCGTAGAGCTCGACCAGCCGCGCTGCTTCACCTCGAGTGCGAACGTCTTCTGGGGCGACCCACTTGGGCCGCAGCACGCCAGAGCGGACCGTCGCCCGCGCAAGATCAGCGGTAAGCACCGTGCTCCCTCCGTCGCTCGCTGGAGCGTTCTTCGCCGGTCTCGACCGTGACCAGCTCGTAGAGGATGGCCTGCTTGCCTTCTTTCTTGCGCAAGATGCGACCCAATCGCTGCACATGTTCGCGCACGCTCGATGAGCCGCTGAGCACGACCCCGACCTGCGCGGCCGGAAGGTCGACGCCTTCGTTGAGGACGCGCGATGTGACGATCGCGCGGATGGCTCCGCTCTCAAACGCAGCGAGGGTTGCCCGGCGCTCTTTCGCCGGCGTCTGGTGTGTGATTGCCGGCATGAGGTGGCGACGAGAGATGCGATAGACGGTGTCGTTGTCGGCCGTGAAGACGATGGTGGGGTCGCGCCCGTGGCTGGCGAGGAGCTTGGCGAGCGCGTCGAGCTTGCTCTCGCACTGCAGTGCGATACGGCGCTGCTCACGCCATGCTCGAAATGCCCTTCGGCCAACCGGCGAGCGTGAGCTCAGCATGATGAACTGGCCCCAGCCGTCGGGCCGCGACATGCGGATCCCCTTCTGGTTGACGAAGCTTCGGTAGAGGGCGCGCTCACGCTCATAAGCCTCGCGCTCGGCGTCGCTGAGGTGCACCCGGACCCGCTCGGTCTGGTACGGCGCGAGAAAACGGCCCTGGAGGTCCTTGATCTCCCGGCGAAAGATGATCGGTCCGATCAGCCGGTCGAGACGCTCGTGGCCACCGTCGCTGCGCTCTGGCGTGGCGGTGAGGCCCAGCCGGAACGGGGCGATCGAGCACTCAGCAGCCTGCGAGTAGCTCGCACCTGGGAGGTGGTGGCACTCGTCAAAGACGACGAGCCCGAAGCGATCGCCAAAGCGCGGCATGTGCAGATAGGCCGAGTCGTAGGTCGTGACGGTGATGTCGCGGACGTCGTAGTCGCCGCCTCCGACCGAGCCAACCGGGAAGTCGCCTTCGGGTCCGGCGAAGGCGCGCCCAAGGTTGGCCACCCACTGGTTCATGAGGTCGATGGTCGGCGCAACGATCAGCGTTGACCGGCCGGTCACTCGGATGGCGAGCTCGGCGACGTAGCTCTTGCCCGAGCCCGTCGGTAGGACAACGGTCCCGCGACGGCTCTGTTGGCGCCATGCAGCGAGGGCGCCAGCCTGGTGGGGGTAGGGCGTGCGGGCGCCTTCGGGGGCGAGCTCAAGCTGCGTGTAGCGGCGGGCCTCATCGTTGACGCTGAGGCCTGCACGAATCAACACGGCGAGTGCCCGCCGGTAGCTGATCGCTTGGCCGCGGAGTCGGCCGCCCGCGCGCGGATCGGCCTGAAAGCCCAGCTGACGTAGCACGCTCGCAACCGGCTCATCCAGCTCGGCACTGCCGGCCCCGCCATCGACCAGCAGCGTTCCTTGGTCGAAGCCAAGGGTGACGCTCATCGCCCAGCATCTCCGTGGCTGCCATCTGCGACCCGGCGCAACACCAAGCGGTCGGCGCGTGCATCGGCGGCTTCGACCTCGAGCACGAGACGGTCGCCGATGGCTGTGGGGCCCTTGAGCTTGATCGGCACGGTCATGCCGAGGAGATCGAGCTCCACGAGCCAACGCCGGCCAAGCTCGCGCACGATCTGACCTTCGAGCTTTAGATCGAAGTGCCGCTCGAGGTAGCGAATGGCCCAGAAGCGCTTGCTCTCGTTCTCGACGCGTCGGATGGCGGTGGTCGAGCGCTCGATCGGCTCGAAGGCGCCGCGCAGCTGGCCCAGGGAGTAGGCGGGTTGGCGAGACGCCAGCCAGCGCGAGAGCTGCTGGTGCATCAGCAGGTCCGTGTAGCGCCGTAGCGGGCTCGTCAGCTGGGTGTAGGCTGCGACACCCAGGGTGAAGTGACCCGAGACCTTCGTGGTCAAGACGCTCGGCTTGAGGCGCTTGAGGATGGCGTGTTGCGCGGCCTGGTCGGTGACGTTGCCGTGGGCCGCGAGTACCCCGTCCGGCGTTGCTTGGGTCCGGAAGATGCAGGGGATTTCCTGCTCGACGCAGAACTGAGCGGCGCCGCTGCACGCGGCGATCATCAGCTCGCTGACGAGCTGGCGACCAGGGTTGTAGGGGTCTCCACGCTTGATGCGGATGTCGCCATCGGCGTCGACCGCAAGGTAGACCTCATTGCGCTGGAAGAAGAGCGCTCCGAGCTCGCGGCGCGCGTTGCGGTGCCGGTCCATAAACGACGCGGCCCGCTGCAGCAGCTCGCGTAGCTTGGGGTCGGCATCGTCGGCCTCACCGGAGAGCAGCGCATCCGCCTGCTCGTAGCTGAGCTGGTGGTCGACCTGACAGGTCACTCGGCGGATGTCGAAGCCGATCGGTCGCCCGGTCGCGTCGAGCTCAAACGAGAAGTCGAGGGCGGTGCGTTCTTCTCCCGCACGCAGGCTCGCTGCGACCTCACCGATGCTGCGCGGCAGCATCGGGAAGTTGCCGGTTGGCAGGTAGAGCGTGGAGCCGCGGGCCCTTGCAGCGTCGTCGACCACGCCGCCGCGCGGGACCCAGGCTGCGGCGTCCGCGATCAGGACGTGGAGCCGCTCGCCGACAAGCGCAAAGGCGTCGTCGACCTCGGTCGTGCTGGGGTCATCGATGGCAACGGTGAGTGCGCCGCGCAGGTCCTCGCCGATCCGGCCAAAGGACGGGGTGGCGTCGGCGGCCGCTGCGAGTACCTCGGCGGAGAATCCTTGAGGCAGGCCGCTGCGCCAAAGCGAGAGGTTCTCGTCGCGGCTGAACTCGCCGATGTCGACGAGCAGCTGAAAGGCACCGGTCAGCGGTCGCTCGAGCGCTCGAAGGATGCGCTTGCCCTCGGCAAAGCCCTTGGCGTCGCCCTGCGCGCACGCGAGCCCACGAAGCTCAGGCAGCGAGACGGCGAGCGCTGCGTGTTGCTCGTCGGTTGGGGTCTCGCCAGCCAGCCGCGCTTTGATCGCTTCGATGCATCCGGTCTCTTGGCGCTGCTTGGCCTCTGCCGCGGTCCGCTTAGCGACCAGCTGGGAGACCTCTTCGGCCGTCCGGCGGGTCATCGTGTGCTGACGAATCCGGTAGAGGAGCGGGTCTTCAAAGACGGCCAGCACGAGCGCGTCGACCTGGAGGGCAGGTGCCGCGTCGCAGCCCGGGAGCGCGGCGGCAGCGGTCGCAACCGTGTCGACCGTCGCGTCGGCAACCGCGGTCCACGCGGCGTCAAGGTCGGCCGACGCCGCCAAGTTGCGCACGCGCTCAAGGTAGTCGCTGAGGCGTTCGGCGCTGGGCAGCACCGACGCTCCGAGCCAAAAGAGTCGGGCCCGCGCGACCTTTTGCTCAGTTCCCGATAGGTCGGTGATGTCGATACGTGCGCCGCCGTCGGCCCCTCGGACCCAGACCGGCTCCAAGCGACCATCGACCGCCATCCAAGCCACCGTCTGCGCTGTCACAAGCTCACTCATCTCGAGGACGCTCCATCTCGTGCCGTAGGCGCGCAGCCAGTCCGCTGAAGCGCGTTGCTTCGTCGCGTGCGGACACGCATAGCTTCATCGCTCGCGGCGTGCCGACCAGCACGACCAGCCGCTTGCCACGGGTGACCCCCGTATACAAGAGGTTTCGGCGCAGCATCTTGAAGTGTTGGGTGCTCACAGGCATCACGACGGCAGGGTATTCGCTACCTTGCGACTTGTGCACGGTGACCGCGTAGGCAAGCACGAGATCGTCGCTGTGCTGGGCTTCGTAGAGGACCGGCCGCTGGTCGATCGACGCCAAGAGGGTCTTGCGCTTGGGGTCGACGCGCTCGACGTAGCCCATGTCACCGTTGAAGACCGAGCGGTCGTAGTCGTTTCGGATCTGCATGACCTTGTCGCCCACCCGGAAGCCCAGCGCGGTCTCCGTGTCGTCATCGCCAGGGTTGAGCAGGTCGCGCAGCGCGGTGTTGAGCCGGTCGACCCCGATTGCGCCTGTTCGCATGGGCGTCAAGACCTGGACGTCGGCGACAGAGTCCAGACCAAAGCGCTCGGGAATTCGCTCGCTGACTAGGTGCTCCATCATGGCGCGGATGTCGTCCGGGTCGTCACGCTCGATGAAGTAGAAGTCCTGCAGTGGCGTGCCCGGCGGAGTGGGCGCGATGGGCTGGCCTGAGTTGATGGCGTGGGCGGCGTCGACGATGGCGGAGCCCTCGCCCTGACGAAAGATGCGATCGAGCCGCGCCACGGGCACATGCTCGACCGAGAGCAGGTCAAGCAGCGGCGAGCCAGGTCCGACGGGCGGCAGCTGGTCCGAGTCGCCCACGAGGACCACACGCGCGTGACTCGGGATCGCACGCACCAGCGCGTCGAAGAGCTGGAGATCGATCATCGACGCCTCGTCGACCACGATCAGATCGATGTCGAGCGGTGCATCGGCGTCGCGCTGGAACCGGCCCTCCCGCGGCGAGAACTCCAGCAGCCGGTGGATCGTGGACGCATGTTGGCCCGTCGCTTCAGAGAGCCGCTTCGCAGCGCGTCCGGTCGGGGCGGCAAGCGCGATGCGGCGCTCTTCGATGTCGGCGGCGACGGCTTTGAGGAGCGTGCGCACGAGGGTTGTCTTGCCGGTTCCAGGCCCGCCGGTCACGACCACGAAGCCGCGCTCGAACGCGAGCTGCACGGCTCGCGTCTGTCCGTCCGCAAGCTCAAGACCGAGGCTTGTCGCGGCCTCGGCGATCGAGGCTTTCACCTCGTCTCGGTCATCCACGTGGCGCGGCGGGCGACTCAAGAACGTCGCGACCTGCTTGGATGCGCGGTGCTCTGCGGCGTAGAGCTTCGGTAGGTAGACGGCCTCGTCGCCCGATGAGCCGGGCGGATGCGAAAGGGCAACCTTGCCATCGGCTGCGAGCGCGCTGAGCGCAGGCGTGACCATGCTCTCATCAACCTTGAGCAGCTCGGCCGCGGCGGCGATCAGCGTAGGCCGCCACAGAAAGCTGTGTCCGTCGTCGCGTGCCACGCGCAGGCAGTGATAGACGCCTGCACGGAGTCGCCCGAGGGCGTCATGGGCGATGTTGAGGCCGCGGGCGACCTGATCGGCGCGATGGAAGCCGATGCCATGGACGTCCTCAGCGAGCTTGAAGGGCTCGCGTCGGACGAGGCTGACCGAGTCGTCGCCGTAGCGCCGGTAGATGCGCATGGCCATGCCGCGCGTCATGCCGAGCCCCATCAGAAAGATGAGTGCTTCTTGGGGGCCGCGACGCTCTTGAAGCGCAGAGACGATCTTGACTGAGCGCTTCTTGCCGATGCCTGGGACCTCCGCCAGTCGCTCAGGCGTGTCGCGAATGATGGCTAGGGTCTCGGTGCCAAAGTGCTCGACGATCCGCTTGGCAAACGAGGGGCCGATCCCTGCGACGAAGCCTGACGCCAGGTACGAGGTGAGCCCCTTTTTCGTCGCGGGCACGAGCTCCACCCAGCGCTCCACCCGGAACTGCTTGCCGTACTTGGCGTGGTTGTCGACGCGGCCGTCGCAGCGGACGTTCATGCCTGCTTGTAGGCCTGGCATCGTGCCGACGATGGTGACTTCACCACCGACGACGCCAACCGTGGCAATCGTCCAGAACGTGTCGCCGTCCGAGTACCGAATGCGCTGAACTTTGCCCTCGATCACCGTATCCATGGTGCGACGATCGCACCGGCTCGCAGGTCCCGCAAGCGAGCACCGTCAACGATGTCGTTTGCGGGTCTTGGGTTCCTTGCCTTAGAGCGTACACGCGAGTAGCTTTCGGCCGCGCGGAATAGGACGGCGCCCTGTCGCCATACGACCCTATGGACATCATGACGATAACTGCAAAGCACACTTCACGCATGGCGCTCACGGCGCTGATCGCGTTTGCCCTTGTGGGGTCGGCCTGTGACGGCTGCAGCTCGGACAAGGAGGCGCTCGACGAGGGCGCGATCGCGCTTGGCGATCCGGCTCCTGCTGGGGTCGAGGAGGGTGAAGAGCCCAACAAGGCCGCGGCCGCGAAGGAAGGTCCCGCTGCCGCCGCGAAGCGACTCGCCGAGCGCAACGCTGGAAAGCGCGTCGGACCGAGCGTGGTCAACAAGGGGCTGGCCGACAAGGCTCGCCGCGCCTCCAAGGTGATCCCGAACAGCCGCAGCAAGCCGACAAAGGTCGCCAACCCGAAGCTCGCTGAGCGCGCCGCACTCGCTAACAAGCGACTCGCCGGCCAGACCGGGACGAAGGCCGCAGCCAAGCGCGAGGGCATCGCCGCGAAGGCCAAGGAAGGCACGAGCGTCAAGGGGCCCAACACGGGGCGCACGGCGACCCCTGCGTCGACGAAGAAGCCTGCGAAGACAGCTGAGTCTGCACGCGCGGCGTCCAACAACACCAAGATCGACACGCCTCTGCCGATCGACCAGTACCTGCCGCTTCGCAAGGTCCGCGAGCTGACCGGTCAGCTTCGCATGGCCTCGGTTGGTCCTGTGCCCGGTATCAAGCCGACGCCCCGCTACAACTCGTCGCTGTACATGCCGCCAGGTCGCACGCCGACCTTCGGCGTCGGTCTCCAGGTCTGGCGCGAGCCGACCCGGCGCGACGTGAACAACCGCTACCTGCGCATGAAGGGGCAGTACACCAACGCCGAAGAGACCCAAGCGCTAGCGCCGGACAAGGCGTTCTTTGCCTACTACGGCAACATCATGTCGCTGACCTTCATGAGCTTTGGCAAAAAGCGCGTCGTCAGCGTGTCGTGCGGCGAGACGGTCTGCGACCAAAAGAAGCTGCTCGATCTCACCCAGGCGAC
This sequence comes from uncultured bacterium, assembly GCA_938040325.1. Classification (GTDB taxonomy): domain Bacteria; phylum Myxococcota_A; class UBA9042; order PHBI01; family PHBI01; genus CALHXW01. The sequence continues at coordinate 20,529 of CALHXW010000053.1, forward strand.
CCAGAAGAGCCTGTAGCGACGTTCTGAGTTCGTCTGTCGTGGCCGCTGACGGGTGCTGTCTCGGATCTGTGCGGGCGGGTAGGCTCCGGTGGGTTGCCCAGATTTGATCGAGAGTGGCTGACCGAGCGGTTGGTGCACGCTCTCCGCACGTCGATGCGGTCATCGGCAGGTTCGGTCAGGCACCGCGTCCCGGGCCAAGGAGTCTCCGCGCTTACCCACACGCCGCGGCCAAACGTCGCGCAGTCATCGGCGCGTGAGAGACGCCGAAAACCGGCGACAGAACCGGCTTGGGCAGGCCACGCTGAGCCGCGGCACGATTGACAAACCCCGCTTGCACGCCCAAGGTTTCTAGGTTGAGTTCGGGTCGTCTTTTGTCATGGGGAGTGGTCTTGTCAGGAACGCGTTCAAACGTCCTTGTGGTCGATGCTGACGAAAAGATTCTGGCCGTTGTCACCAGCAGCGTCGACCCAGCCGCGTGGGAAGTGACGCACTTCACCGAGACGAAGGGCGCCTTCGAGAAGGCCAATGAGAACAAGCCAGGCCTCATCGTCGTCAACACCGATCTGCCCAAGGGCTGGAAGCTCTGCAAGCAGTTCAAGCGACAGTGGAAGAAGACGCCGCTGGTGTTGCTGAGCTCGACCGCGAATCCGGATGTCTTCCGCAACCACCAGAAGCTTGAGTTTCGGGCGGACGCCTATCACAAGGTCCCGGAGGAGCTTGAGAATCTTCCGATGACGATCTCGATGTTGCTGACGGCGCCGACCATCGAGGAGCCGGTACCGGCCGCCGAGGACCCGGTCAAGCGGCTAAAGAAGGAGAACCGGACCCTCAAGGACCGGCTCAAGTCGTCAAAGACACTGGGTCAGCAGATCGAAGCCGACATGGCGCGGCTCACGACCGAGAACGCGGAGCTCAAGGCGAGAGTCGCTGAGCTCGACAAGAAGGATGCAGCCACGGTCGCCGCCAGCGCTGGCGCTGAGAGCGAAGCCGCACTGGCCGAGCTCCGCGAGGAGATTGCCAAGCGCGACGCGAAGCTCAATGAGCTCAGTGGTCTGCTCCAGGAGTCGCTCAACTCCAACGGCGCGGACGCCGACCTGACGTCGCTCGGCGAGGCGCTCACAGCGGCGACCACGCAGCTCAAGAAACTCACCGATCAGAACCGGACCCTCACGGAGAAGGCCAAGCTTGCTGAGGAAGAGCTGGCGACGCTGAAAGCAGCCAACCCGGCAGAGGCCGCCACGAAGGCCAAGGACGACGCACTCGCCGAGCTTGAGCTTGCCAACGAAAAGGTCTCGCTCATTGAGGCACAGCGCGACACCCACCTGGACCGGGCGATGGCAGCGGAGAAAGCTCTCCAGGAGATGCAGGTTGAGGTAGAGCGCTCCGCCAAAGCGCTGGCGCAGGTCGGCGAAGACCGCGAGCGCGAGCGCCAGCTCAAAGCGCAGTCCGACGAGTCCACCCAGTCCGCCGCCGAGCTACAGGCGCGCGTGGCGGAGCTGGAAGAAGAGCTGTCGCAGACCACGAAGCGAGCGGACACGGCGGAGAAGGCTTGGACCGGTGTGAACGCTCGGGCCGAGAAGGCGAACTTCGCGCTCGAAGCGAAGATCTCGGAGTTCGAGCAGCTGGAGAAGCGACGCGACGAGCTCGAGGCGGCGCTGACGACGAGTCGTAACCTCATCAAGGAGTACGGCCAAGAGGTCGCCCAGGTGAAAGCGAAGAACGCCGACCTGCAAGGGGACTTGGAGCGCGTCAACGAGCTCGTGGACAAGCAGCGCGCTCGTCTGGAAATCCTCGAAGAGGAAGCTGGCAACGACCGTGAGGCGACCGTCGAGTTCAAGGCCGTCGACCGCGAGGTCCGAAAGTTCGGAAAAGCGTCCCGAGCAGCATACGACGAGCTGAAGGAGCGCTACGACGCGAGCCAAGACCTCGTGCGCGCGAAGACTGAGCTTTACAGTCAGCTGAAAGAGAAAACGATGGCGCTCATTGGGCTGCTGGAGGAAGGCACCAGCGACGAGGACGTCGAGCAGCCTGCACTCACGCCCTTTCCCAAGAGTGTTGACGTGATTGCCGCGCGACTCTCAGTCACCAACCCAGACGCGGCTCCACCGCCGATCCCGCACGCGCCCGTGGTGAGTGTGGACGTCTTTAGCGGAACGGCCGGTGACGATGAAGCGTCCTCGGCGAAGGCCAGCGAGGACGAGGGCGAAGCAGCGCAAGCAACGTCCGAGGCCAAGGACGCGGAGACCAAAGAAGACAGCGACGAGCCGATCTCGATAGAGGGTGCTGGGGACGCGTCGCCGGCGACCGACGAGCAGCCGGCGGCCTAGTTGTAGATGCCGGAAGTTCGTTCGTAGGTCTCGACAGGCCGTCGTCGAGGTCGCGATCCGACGATGCCGACGTGTCGGGACCCTTCAAGAAGTCGGACCGAAGAGATCGGCGATGGACCGTCGAGGAGATAGGAACGAACTTCCGGTCTCTACAACTACAGCACCGAACGGATGGCTACCGCCTGGATCGACGTGGAATTGGGCCGGTGCTCAAGGAGCGAGGACCGAGCATATCGGGATACGTGACCGACGAAGCGACGCCGAGCATCGGTTCCAATCCCGCGTGGAGGCAGGTGGGAAGCCAACGGATCGGTGCTCTAGCAGCGATAGGCATCAGCCGGGCTTGGGCCTTGGCCTCAGCCGTCTGACGCGAAGACGTGCTGGATCCGTGCGGTGGTGACGGTCCCCGTCTCGCCGGTGTCCGACCACTGGACAAGCAGTCCGCCATCGTCACTGAGCCCGCGAACGGTCCCGGTGCGTGGGTTCGCTGCGTCTGAGAGCCGAACGGTCTTGCCGAGACTCCAGAGGCGCTTGCTGTAGCCGTCGATGTTGGGCTGTCCGGCGCTCTCGTAACGCGCGAACGCGTCGCGGAGGCTGGAGTGAACGGCGCGAGCAAGTGTCGTGAGCTCGACAGGAGCGTCGGCATGGTTGCTGAGGGTCGTTGCAGCCGGCTCGATACGAGCGAGCTCATCGGCCGATGCTGCGGTGACGTTGAGTCCAACGCCGCAGATGATGACCGGAAGGTCCGCATGAAGCTCGCACAGGACGCCGCCGACCTTCTTGTCGGCAAGCATCACGTCGTTGGGCCACTTGAGCGCGATCTCAACGCCGAGACTCGCCAGCGCATCCGCGACCGCGTTGCCGACCTCAAGCGTGAGTCCAGCGACCTTGTTGAGCGGGAGGGTCGGTCGGTAGATGGCCGAGAGGTAGAGGTGGGTGCCTGCGAGGGTCACCCAGGAGCGGCCATGCTGCCCACGCCCGGCGAGCTGACGATGCGCCATGACAGCCGCACCCGACGGCGCGCCACCTCGTGCCATGGCGAGTGCCTCATCGTTGGTCGAGCCGACCTCATCGAGCACGCAGAGCGGTGCGTCGCAAGGGGGATTGCTCATAGCTTCATCGAGAGGTCGCTGCTGATGGCCGAGTGGGTGAGAGCGCCGACGCTGAGGACGTCCACGCCGACCTCGGCGACCTCGCGGATACGGTCGAGGCCTAGGTTGCCGGAGGCCTCGATCACGGTCGGGTGGGGGTCGGCGCGAATGAGGGCCACGGCTTCGGCCATCATCGCGGTCGACATGTTGTCGAGCATGATGACATCGGCCTTGGCGGACACTGCCTCGCGGACGTCAGCCATGGAGCCCGTCTCGACCTCGATCTTTAGCACGTGTGGGCACACCGCCCGAGCGCGCTCGACGGCTGCCGTGAGGCCACCGCACGCCTTGATGTGGTTGTCCTTGATGAGAACACCGGAGTCGAGACCGAAGCGGTGGTTGCTGCCGCCGCCCATGCGGACCGCGTACTTCTGCATCAAGCGCATGCCAGGGGTGGTCTTGCGGGTGTCGACGACTCGAGCGGCTGTGCCCTCGATCGCGTCGACGAATCGCTTGGTGTGGGTCGCCACTCCAGACAGGCGCTGGATGATGTTGAGTCCGACGCGCTCGCCGATCAGGAGGCTCCGTGCGGGCCCTCGAACCGCGGCGACCTTTGTGATGGGCTCGACGAACGTGCCGTCGGCAACGAGCTGCTCGACGGTGACGCGCGGATCGACCATCGCAAAGACGCGCGCGAAGAACGGCATGCCGGCCAGCACGAGCGGTGACTTCGCAAGCACCCGAGCCTCGGCCGTCGTGTCAGCGCTGATCGTCGCCATCGTGGTGCGGTCGCCGGTGCCGACGTCTTCTGCGAGAGCGATCCGGATGAGATCGTCGACCTGCGGAAGCAGTAGGTTGGCGTCACTGACGAGGTTCATGGTCGTCTCCTGTGGAGCGGGTTTAGCGATTCTAAGGCACAGAGTCGTCTGGCTCTGCTCGGAGCGTCAATCGTCGTCGGCCTCAGGCTCGCCTAGGCAGATACCGACGGCGCGGCAGACGTCGAGCAAAGCGGTGTTGTTGGGGTCGACGAAGTGGCTCTGAATCGCGTCGTTGAGATCCACGGCGACCGGTGCGTTCGACGCCCACGCCGACATGCTGCCGAAGTTGCCCTCGTGGGCGAGGTCGACAGCGTATGCGCCGCATGCCGTCGCGATGATGCGGTCATCGGCAAGCGGGGTGCCGCCGCGCTGGATGTGACCCAGCACGACGACTCGGACCTCTGGTGACTCCGGCGGGTTGCCGCCGGCGCTGACGATCTCGTCGCTCTCGGCGGCGTAGAGTGCCTCCAGCTCGGCTCGCAGCCGGTGCCCGGCGCCTCCAAGCATGACGTGACCGTCTGGGTGTTCACGGGTGCCGGTCACCGCGTGGGTGCCGTCGACCGGATGGGCGCCTTCAGAGATCACGACCAGCGAGAAGTGCCGCGACTTGCGGAAGCGGTTGGTGACGCGGTCCCACACCGCGCGTGCGTCGTAGGGAATCTCCGGCAACAGGATCGCATGGGCGCCGCCGGCCAGGCCAGCGTGCATGGCGATCCAGCCAGCATAGCGGCCCATCACTTCCAAGATGAGCACGCGGTCGTGGCTGTCGGCGGTGGTTCGGAGCCGATCGAGCGCGTCGCTTGCGACCTGAACGGCCGTCTTGAACCCGAACGTGGCCTCCGTGCAGGCCAGGTCAAAGTCGATGGTCTTCGGCACGCCCACGACCGGAACGCCGTGGAGCTTGAAGAAGTCATAGGCCATCGAGAGGGTGCCGTCGCCCCCGATGCAGATGAGGCCTTCGAGCTTCAGCTCCTTGAGCCTGTCGACCGCCTCTTGCGAGCGGTCACGCGTCATCACCTCACCTGCGTCGTCGCGACGCGGTCGACCCTTGCTGTCGCGCAAGACCATCTTAAAGGGATTGCCACGGTTCGCGGTCCCGAGGATCGTGCCGCCGTAGCTGTGGATCGCCTGGACGTCGTCCTCGGTCAGGATCCGGTAGCCGTCGTCGCCTTCAAAGATGCCGTTGAAGCCATCGATGAACCCGACGACCTCCATGTCGTACTTGCGGATGGCTGCAAGCGTCGCCCCGCGTATCGCTGCGTTGAGCCCGGGAGAGTCGCCGCCCCCCGTCAGAATTCCAATGCGTTTTCCGCTTCCACCGCGCCCGTCACAGCGCCCTTTTTGCGTGTCCAGCAATCCCATCGCGTCCTCGCATGTGTCGAGCTACTCGTGTAGCGCAACGTCGGCTTCGTGACCACCCTACCTGGTGCGATGACGGAGCGCGCGGCATGGCCACGTCAGCGTCGCTGCGGCCATCGTGGCCGCCCGACGTGACGGGCGCTAGTACGACGCGGTGGACAAGCTCGGTTCGTCAGTGGTTCGATGCGCGGGATGCAACGTCGACAACCTGCACAGGGCAATCGCTACGGCTCAGTGTCGGTCTCCGAGCTGACTCTGGCCCTCAAGGGCTTCGTCGAGGAGGGCTTTCGGCGCATCGTGGTCCACGGAGAGGCCATCAGCGTGAAGGCTGTTCAGTCGGGCCACCTCTACTTCTCGCTGAAGGACCCGCGGGCGGTCTTGCCGTGTGTCATCTGGAAGTCGACGCTTGACCGCATCGGCGTCACGATCGCCGATGGGGCGCAGGTCGTGGTGTATGGCGACATTCAGATCTACCCACCCCAAGGCCGCTATCAGCTGATCGTCCGCAGGATCATCGACACGGGTCACGGCGAGCTGCTCATGCGGCTCGAGGCCCTCAAGCGTCGGCTCGCAGCCGAGGGCCTCTTCGATCCCAAGCGAAAGCGTCCGCTGCCGCGCTTTCCACGGCGCGTTGGCATCATCACGGCTGAGACCGGGGCCGCCGTCCGCGACATCCTCACAACCATCCGCCGGCGCTATCCAGCCGATGTGCTGCTGTGCCCGGTGCGCGTCCAGGGCGAGCACGCGTCGCGCGAGATCGTTGGCGCCCTCGAGCGCTTGTCGCATGTGGACGGTGTCGATGTGATCATCGTCGGTCGTGGCGGCGGTAGCCTTGAGGACCTCTGGGCCTTCAACGACGAGCGCGTCGTGCGAACGATCGCGGCAACGAGGGTGCCGGTCATCAGCGCTGTGGGTCATGAGATCGACATGTTGCTGTCGGACCTCGTCGCTGACGTGCGTGCGCCGACCCCAACAGCAGCCGGCGAGCTGGTGGTGCCTGACCGCGGCGAGCTCAGCGCGTTGGTCGACAGGTTGGGCCAGGCGTCGGCGCGCGCGATGCATGGGCGGATCGACTACGGGCGTCGACGGCTGCTCAATGCGCTCTCGCGGCTGCGGGATCCCGCCCGACTGGTTGCCGAACGCCAGCAGGCGCTCGACGAGCGCTTCTTTCGGCTTCGCACCGTCATGGACCACCGGGTGGGTTTTGCGCGCCGTCGGCTCAATCTGCTTGAGGGGCGCCTGAGAAACCTGCACCCGCGTGAGTCGATGAGGGCGTCACGCGGGCGACTTGAGGCCCTTGAGGCGCGACTGCGCGCAGCCATCCAGCGTCGGCTGACCGCTCATCGGCAAGCGGTCGAACGGAGCAACCGCACCTTGCAAGTTTTGAGCCCGCGACACAGTCTGGAGCGCGGCTATGCAATCGTACGAACCAAAGACGGCGCTGTGCTTCGCGACGCAGGCACGGCGACCTCGGGGCAGGGGTTGACGGTGGTGCTTCACCGAGGCGCTCTCGGCGTGACCGTCGAGCACGTGGAGCTCGATGATGCCGAGGCTCCGTCGACCAGGAAGAAGGGGTAAGACATGGCTCTAGGACGCTTGCTGGTCGTCGATGACGAACCCAATATTCGCACCGTGTTGCGTGGGCTGTTGGTGCGCGAAGGCTACCACGTTGAGACGGCTGAGGACGGCAAGTCCGCCCTGGCTGCGCTTGAGCGGACGGGCGGCGACATCCACGTGATGCTCACCGACCTGCGGATGCCAGGTATGGACGGCATGGAGCTGCTCGAGAAGGTCGTTGCCCGCTACCCAGGACGTCCGGTGGTGATGCTGACCGCGCACGGCTCGGTCGATACCGCGGTCGAGGCGATGAAGGTCGGTGCCTTCGACTTCGTCACCAAGCCGTTCGATGCCGACGAGCTCCGCGCTGTGATCGCGAAGGCCGTCAACACCGCGCGGGCCGACCTCGACATGGTCGAGGCGGCCGAGCTGCCGTCCGCGATGGACGGTGAAGCGCTGGGCCGCTACGGGATGATCGGTCGCTCGCCAGCGATGCAGACCGTCTACTCGGTGCTCGACAAGGTCGCAGACACGCCCACAACGGTGCTCATCACCGGCGAGAGCGGCACCGGCAAGGAGCTCGTCGCAGAGGCGCTGCACCACGGCTCAACGCGCAAGGCGCGGGCCTTCATCAAGGTCAACTGCGCAGCCATTCCGCACTCGCTCATTGAGAGTGAGCTCTTCGGACACGAGAAGGGCGCGTTCACGGGCGCCATCGCCTCGAAGCCTGGGCGGTTCGAGCTGGCGGACAGAGGGACGATCTTCCTCGACGAGATCGGTGAGATCCCGACCGAGATGCAGGTCAAGCTCCTGCGCGCCATTCAAGAGTCGGCCTTCGAGCGCGTCGGCGGGCTTAAGACGCTCAACGTCGACGTCCGACTGGTCACGGCCACCAACCGTCAGCTCCAGGTGGAAGTCGAGGAGGGGCGCTTCCGCGAAGACCTCTTCTATCGCCTCAACGTGGTGCCCATTCACCTGCCGCCCCTGCGCGACCGCCCGACCGACATTCCACTGCTCGTCGACTTCATGCTCACGCGCTTCAACGAGCGTCTTGGCAAGAGTGTCCTCGGCTTGACCAGCGACGCTATGGTGGCCTTCAAGAGCTACCTGTGGCCCGGCAACGTTCGGGAGATGGAGAACGTCCTCGAGCGCCTCGTGCTCTTTAGCGAGGACGAGTGGATTGCTGCAGACATGCTCCCAGAGGAGCTCAAGGCAGGCGGCTCGTCGGCCGCGCTTGCGCAGCAACCGCGGATCGACCGGGACCTGAGCGGGCGTGTCTCGATGAAGGAGCTCGTGCGTGAGACGACCGCACAGCTGGAGAAAGAGCTCATTGTGCAGGCCCTCGACCAGACCAGCGGCAACGTCACGCGGGCGGCTCAGCTGTTGATGATCTCGCGGAAGTCGCTTCAGAACAAAATGAAGGAGTTCAACCTTCGGGAGCAGCCATAACGTGCCGGCAAACGATGGACGGCCCAAGGCAAGCGCGCTGCGGCCGCGTCCCGCGGAGTTGGAAGAGCTGCACATCGACACCTATCCCGTCGTCGCCGACAACGACCGGCCGGAGGCGACAGCTCTGAGCAGCGGCGGGCTCGGACTCAGTCCACGCATCGCTCGGTTCGTGACGGGCGCTGTCGCACTGTGCGTCGCATGCTTTTGCGGAAGCGCCACGGCCACGGCCGCGGAGGTCACCGAGATCGTCGACACCTACCCGGTCTCCGCCGGCGACAGCCCGCTGCGAGCTGCCGTTTCCCTCGACTGGCGCTGGAGCGAGCGAAAGAGCCGAGTTCGTCGCGAGTTCGTGTGCACCCCCGCGACGATGACCGGCTCAGGTCAGGCCTGTCCGGATGGACCCACGGTCCTGCTCGCCAACGACGCCCAGTCACGGACGGTCTTCAGCGAGGTTCGGCTCACGGCGGCTATCGCGTACGCAGGTTGGGCACGCCTTCATCTGCAGCTTCCGATCGTCGTTGGCCATCGCGTCGGGCTGACCTATGACCAGGACGTCGACGGCACCAACTCGCTGAGCGCTCCACTCGACCGGCCAGGCGTCATCGGCCTCCCTCACCGTGGCCCTGTGCGCTCTGGCGTGGGCGACGTGGCTCTTGGCCTTCGCTTGACGCCTGTGTCGGCAGCGCGCGATGGCGGCACGTTCACTTGGGCGTTGGACCTCGACGTTGGCCTACCGACGGCCGCCCGGCGCGGCGTCAACAATGACGACGTTGGCGAAAAGGTCTGGACCATCGACGTCGGCACTGCCTTCAGCGGCCGCCCAACACCATGGGCCGAGCCCTTTCTGCGCCTTGGCGCGCGGTTTCGGTCAGCGACAGACGCCTCGCGCTACGTCAACCTTGGACCAACCCACGAAGGGTCGGGTCCTCAACAGGAAGTTGGCGTTCGCGCCGGCGTCGAGTTCATCCCGTTCGAGCGTCCAGCACTCAAGAGCTCCGTGCGCATCTTGGTCGGCGCCAGCGCCGACATTGTGCTCGGCGGGCGCGCGCATACGTCGCTCTTCGAGGCCCTTGGCGCCAGTGCCTGCGACCCCGCCAGCAGTGAGGCGCCATGCGACCTCACAACGTTCACTCGCGGCGACATTGATCCGGTCACGGGTCTGCCTCGCAAGGCTGACGGCGTCACAAACACCGACCAGTTCATGCGCTTTGGTCTGTCTGTCGGCGTTCGCTACGAGGTGTTTGAGACCCTCCAGCTCACCGCGAATGCCCACGTTGGCTGGGAGACCGCACACTTTCTGACCAACGCCGATGCCGGCGTGGACCTCGACGGCGAGGACGACATTCAAGCGAGCAACGCCGATGGCGACAACGAGCTCAGCCCCACCTACAACTCGAACTATGACCAGCCGGGCGGTCGATTTCGGGCGACCGATATCCAGTCGGTCGGCGTCAACCTCGGGATCCAAGCTCGCTTCTGAGCAGCCACGTCCGCGTGCTCAGCCTACACACCGAGCCCGGACGGCCAAGGCTCGCGCGGCCGGTTGATCACGCCCCGTTGCCGGCCTCTGGTCGAGACAGGGCTGGGCCCAAGACAGGCGCTCTCTTCGAGCGAGGCGAACGCACCGGCGCTTGCCAGCAGTGTCGGTCGAACGAAGGCCCTGCCAGCAGCGTCGAGTTCGTGTGAGCACAGCGAACGACGCCGCTGGCAAGTGCATCGCGGACGTCGCAGCTGGAAAGAGCGCTTGTTTTGGGACTCGAGGACTTGTCGAGACGGGCGGCAACCTCCCGTCTCGAAGCCCCGGTGACCACCCGCTCATGCGGACGCGCGAAGGTCGTGCTGCTCGTCAGTCGACGTTGTGGATCCACGACCGAATCGCATTGATCTCTTTCTTCCAGGTCGAGTCGTTGAGCCTCACCGCGATGAACTGGTCAAAGAGCGCATCGAGGATGTCCTCCATCTCCTCCATGAGGAAGAAGCGCTCGTAGAGCTGATCGTCATCCTCGCGGGAGAGCAGAGCCGGCAGCTTCACGCTTGAGAGCCCGATGTTGTCGGCCTTGACGGTCGCGCCCCACTGCTTCTGCTCGACGATCACTCGCAGACGCGCCTCGGTGACGAGCTTGCCGGTCAGCAGCGCAGCTCGCGCCTCGTCGGTGTCGGTCGGGTTTTCGGCTTTGACGACGTTGCTTTCCTTGAGGTCGCCTTGAGCCTCGAGGGTGAGCTTTGCGTCAAACCAAACCTCGACGGTGTTGTCGTCGATCTTGAAGAGCCCTTCGCGGGTGTCGCTGCGGTACCACAGCCACGTGAGGAACTCGCGTCCAAGAAAGCTCGTGTAGTTAATGCGGTTGATCAGGTCCATGACTACGCGCCTCCCTTGCTCGGCTGCGCCGCCATTGACGACGGCTCGATCTCAAGCGCACGAGCGATCAGACGCTCGCTCTCTTCCATGCGTTCCAGTCGCGAGTAAGGGTTCTTCTCGTAGATCTTGATCTGGAAGGTGTCTTCGAAGAGGTCCACAAAGAGCTCGTTGACCTTCTTGTTGGTCGTCCAGAACCAGAGCTCTTTACGCGGCACGTTCCACACCAAGTCGTGGGTCTTGATAGACGGCAGCACGCGCTTTTTGAGCTGGCGCTCGAGGAAGTCGCGGGTATCGTCGATCTCGGCCTTCGTCAGGCGCTCCCGCCCTTCCTTCTCACGACGCTCCGCCAGCGCTTTCTGCAGGTGAAACTTGAAGGCGGTGGCTGGCAGCCGGACCACGTCGTGACGAATGGCGGCCATGAGGTAGTCGCCCCACACGAACTTCTCGATGGTCAGCTCGGAGTCGAACGGGTCGGTGATGCTCACCCAGCCCATGCTCTCATCGTGGTCGAGCGCCAGGTCGATGTCGGTGAACGAGTTCTTGTTCATCGCATCAACGAAGGTCTCGCGAAACCCCTCAGGGACCTCGCCGTCGACGTAGTATGCGGTCGTCGTCACGTTCCCAGACAACGCGCCCATAAGCAGCTCCTTCGGTCATGGCAGTCGCGCAGCGTCAACGCTGGCGCATGTGCTCCTAACCCACGCGGCGTTCTGGATAAACACCTTTGTTGGTGGCGCACGCACCGGTGCGATTCCACTCCGCAACTCATTGTTGGTCGCCCAATTCCACCGGCTCATGGTCGTGCAGACCGCGATCGCGACGCCCGCGTTGAGCACGTCACGCGCGTCATCAGATTTCTCGGTTCCCGGCAACGCTACTAGTCCTAGACTAGACGCAAGAAGCCCGCGAGAGACTGTCTCGCGGGCTTCAAGATGGGTCGGACCCGAAGGTCGCCGGGCGCTACTCGTTGATGTTGAACTCAACGCGACGGTTCGCTGCACGCGACTCATCGGTCTTCTCAAGCATCAGCGGCTTCTCCTCGCCAAAGCCGACGGCGGTCATGCGGCCCTCGGCGATGTTGAGCGCGATGATGGCGGCGCGAACCGCGTCAGCACGCTCCTGCGAGAGCTTCTTGTTCTTCTTGGCCGAACCAACGTCGTCGGTGTGGCCCTCGATCGTGATCGACTTGATCTGCGGGTTGACCTTCAGGACGCCTGCCACGGCCTGCACCACCGCCATACTCTCGGGCTTGATGGTGGCCTTACCGGTGTCGAAGAAGATCTTCTCGAGGATGACAATCTTGCCGGCCTCAACCTTGGCGAGCGACTTGTCGGGGCAGCCGTCGTCGTCCTCATGGCCGTTGACCGTCTCCTTCTCAAGCGGGCACTTGTCGACGCCGTCGAGGAATCCGTCGCCATCGTTGTCGGGATCGGGGCAGCCGTCGGCGTCCTCGAAGTTGTCCTTGTCCTCGGCCTCCATCACGCAGCGGTCGTCAGCGTCAGCAACGCCGTCACCGTCGTTGTCGGGGTCGGGGCAGCCGTCCTCGTCCTCGAACGAGTCCTTGTCCTCAGGGTCCGCTGGGCACTTGTCGGCAGCGTCGAGCACGCCGTCGCCGTCGTTGTCGTCCTCGGGGCAGCCGTCGTCGTCTTCGAAGCCGTCAGTGTCTTCCGGCTCAAGCGGGCACTTATCGACGTCGTCGACGAAGCCGTCCATGTCCTGGTCGGTGATCACCGGCGGCGACAGCGTCGCACCGGCGAACACGCGGAACTTGGTGTTGCCGTAGCCAGTCGTGAAGCCAGAGCCACCGCCGACGTTGAAGGCCAAGCCCGAGTCGGGCAGCGACAAGCGGCCGCCGATGACGCCCTCGAGGTGGGTGTTGTTGGCAACCGTGAAGTCCGCGCTCGCGCCGTAGACTTCGCCGATGACCGTCAGCTGGTCTTCGATGAGGTCAAAGCCTGCACCGACCTTCCAGATCAGCTCGTTGCCGACCTCCACATCGAAGGGCAGGAAGGCGTTGTCGTCCATCCGCATGCGGTACCCGCCGTTGAGCGCGAGCATGAACGGGCCCGACTTGAAGTCGATGATGACCGTCGGCTGGATGTTGAAGCCGTCGGTGACGAACGACTCCGCGTCGCCGGTCGGGATGGTCGCACCGATCTCCAACGCGAGCCCGAAGCCGTCGTCGTCGTCCTTGCGGTTGACGATGGCGAACTTCGGCGACAGACGAAGGTCACCGATCGCGAAACTCTCGATGGCGTCGGTGTCGAGGAGCCCGGAGGTTGTCCCTGTGAGAAACCCGGACTCGCCGGAGTTCATGACGTGAAGCGGCAGTGCGAGCCCGACGCTGACGAACTCGGCAAACGAGATCTGCCCCGTGATGTCGAGGGTGAGCCGGTCTTGGATGACCTCATGCCGCCGGTCGGTCGCGCCGCGCTCGACGAAAACCAACGCGTTCTTGCCGTAGTTGCCCCAGACGCCGACGGACCAGCGAAGGTTCTCGCCAACATCGGACGACATCACCGTGAACAGGTCGTTGTCGTGCGCCGCAGGTCGGAAGACCTGGACGTTGACCTTGGGGTTCTCGGCGAGTGCCGGCGTGGCAAGCGCTACGCAGAGCAGCGCCGTGAGTGTGGAGGTCAGTACCCGCTTCATGAGTCCTAGTCCTTGCCCGGATGTTCGTTTGCTTGAGCGTCGAATTGAACCGTCGCGCCAGTGCCTAACTGCATGAAATGATTGCAGATAGGAGGCTTCGTGCGGAGACGATAGCAGGCAATGGCCCAACCGACAACCCCATCCAGCGTCGCAGCGGCCTATCATGCGATCGAAGGGGACTTTCCGAGGCCTGATCGCGACGCGATTTTGGACCTCATCGAGAGGGTGTCGGCAGCGGCAGTGCCCTGGCTCAGGCCACCAAGCGGCTGGGCGAGGCGAATGCACTCACCTCGCGGCCCCCAGCGCTGCTATGAGCGCTGCCGGGTCGACGTCCCGCGGCAGGAAGAAGCCGCGCTCCCAAGCGCGGTGGAGGCGGTCCGTGTAGCGGCGAGATAACCCCTTCGAGAGGCGAACGATCTCGCCCGGCGGTTGGTCCAGGCGAGGCGCGAGCCGTTCGATCCGCTCGATGAACGCTGGACCCTCGTAGCGTGTGGGCAGCTCGGACTCAGCGACGGCAGCTAAGAGCGTGTCCACCTCAGAGGCGTCGATGGCGCGGTACCAGAGCGTGGCAGCGGTCTGCCGGCGCAGGTAGCGCGCATCAGCGTCGGAGAGGTCCTGCGTCGGTACAACGGACTCAAGGCGCGCGGCCAAGAGCGCGAGGCGGCAACGCATCGGCAGCACCCCGATGCCGGCACAGAGCAGCGCGTCACCGTCCGTCTGGCTTGCCCAAGCGTCGTCTTCGAGCGCGCCCGAGAGCCGCAGCTTGAGCGTTCGCTCGGGTGGAAAGGGCGTCGGGCTGGCGAGGGCGCTGGCGAGTACCTCGGTGCTCTTCTCGACGACGGTCGCGTCGCCGAGCTGCCAGCGGCGATCGAACCAGGCTCTATCCCACGTGGGATCGGCCTGCGAGCTAGCCGCTGAGTAGAAGTTGAAGTCAGCATCCAGCGCCACGTGTGGCGGCACGGCGCTCCGGCCACGGGCCTTGCGGTCTTGGCGGACGTACGACGGCTTGAACCCCGGCCTCGGCCGGCACAGCGCGTAAGCGTGGACACTGTGATTCCAGCTGGGATCGGTCGTCGGGTCGATGGCGAGTGAACTCATGCTTGTGGCACTCGCCCAGTGGACACGCCCGCGTCAAGCGGCGCGCTTCGCTTCGTCCCAGAAAACCGCACCGCCAGCGACGTCCATGCGTTCGCTTCGCTTACCTGAACTCGACGATGCATGCATCGCCGTCGTCCGGCGGACGTCGCTAGCAAGCGCATCGCCTTCGCCTCGCGCGAAAACAGCGCTTGATTTGGGACTAGCCCCAAAACAAGCGCTCTTTCCGGCTGCGGCTTTGGCGATGCCCTCGCCAGCGACGTCCATGCGCTCGCTTCGCTCACCTGAACTCGACGATGCACGCATCGCCTTCGTCCAGCGGACGCCGCTGGCAAGCACATCGCCTTCGCCTCGCGCGAAAACAGCGCTTGATTTGGGACTAGCGCCCTTCGGGAAACTTGGCGGTGTCGCTCGGAACGGTCGTGAAGTCGACCAGGTCCTTGTTCTTTCGCCACCAGCTCGTCCAGTGCCGGTGGTTGTTGCGCTGGGTGCGCCATCGCGGATTGACTGCGTGACCCGTGATCTCGCTCAGGACGTGGACGGCGTTCGCGCTCGCCCGAGCATCTCGCGCGTTGATTGCGCGGATGAGGCTATCGATGCCGCGCGGCGACCGACCCTTGTCCGAGATGTAGTGGCCTCGGTCTTGGAAGCCACGCAGCTGCCAGTCAAGCCAGGTCTTGTCACCGTGTTCTCTGACGAAGCGCTGCCAGCGACGGACGACTGGCCGGCGCAGTCGCTGCGAGCCGAACCCGAGCTTACCGGCGCGGATCTTCTGGTTGGTTAGCGCCACGAGCGCGTCGTGAGCTGCGAGTCGCACCTTGGCAGAGTCGCTCTCGAGCAGCGTGACAAGCGGCGCAAGACATGGTTCGCGCCCGTACCTTGCGAGGATCGTGGAGGCGCTGGTCATGAGCTCATCACGCTTCTTGAGCTTCGTGTGCAGCGCTCCTGGTGCTCTGGAGACAACACGCAGCGCGATCGGGAGCGTCTCGGGATGGTCGAGTTCGACCAGCGTGTCCATCAGGCGGAGCGCCCAGCGTGGGTCAACCGCTTGCGCAAGTGCTTCACCAAGTCCGACGACGACCTCAGGCGCACGGATCTTCGAGAGTGCTGCCAGCGTGGCGCTGCGCGTGGGTCCTGCTGGGCGGGCGAGGCGTCTCAGCAGGCTTGGCACCGCATCGACTGCCGCGATCGCTCCGAGTTTTTCGACGGCCTGCCGCTCCAATCCTTTGTCGCCGAGCTCAAGCACCGCAAGCAGCTCGCTCACTCGCCGATCATAGGGGGCGTCGCCGAGATCCAACCACTCGCGCACGGGTCCCCAGTTGTGGCAGCCGTGGAGCCGGTCTTCGTCCGAGCAATAGATCCGAACGTGGAAGTGGTCTGCGTGCGGGTTGGAGTCCGATGGCTGGTGAAGCACTGCGTCAAGGCGTTCGACCTCCTCGTCGGGCACGCCGATACGGGCGGCCTCTGCGAGCATCTTGGTCTTGAGCCAGTCGGCGATAAAGATGTACTGAACCCGCGCACCGGGAGCGGCTACCAGCGCGCGGACGAGCTCGAGGTTGCGCGCCGGGTCAAAGCGATACCGTCCGTTGGACGTGGTCCCGTCGGGTTCATGGTGCATCATTGCCGGCGGGTTGATCGGCACGTTTCGCTTCGTATCGTGGGCGAAGATACCGAGGTCGACATCGCGACCTGCACGATGCGAGACGCTCCATGGGATCTTGCCTCCGGTTCGAAAGCCCATGTTGCCGACGACGACGACCGTGCCCGGGAACGCCGCCGCAACCCGTTCGGAGGCGTGCTTCACCAGCGAGATGAGTTCGTCGGTGCCGTAGTTGGTTTTGCGGCTGCGCATGTGTTTGAAGATGCGGAAGCCCTTGCCCTCGTACGGCAGCTTCACACCACCGACCAGCGAGCCGGCGCTCGTTGCTCCAACGCTAAGCGAGCGGGCTGGAGTGCTAAGAAGTCGCCTCGCATCCGCCTTCGTCACAACGACCGTCGGCTCCAGCGCAGCAGGGGGGCCCGAGTCGACGCTTGGGGGTGGGGAGCTCGGAGTCTTCGCCGCTTCGTCGGTGGGACCAGCGTCCGCTTGGCTGCGCGTAGGCACGCCTGCGTCGCCAGGCTGCGGCACATCGGTCGTTGCAGCGGGCGGGTCGGGCGTACTCGTCGGCGACGTTCCGTCCGGTGTGTCCGGATCTGTTGCGTCTGGGGCCGGCGCCGCGATCGCGCCGAACGAGCAGGCTCCGATTAGCACCAGCACCGAAATAGCGCTGCAACTTCGTAGGGTCGATCGTCTCATGCTCTCAGGCGGGCCTCCAAACCGATGCTCACAGAACAGACCCCCGTGTGCTCTTGTTCCAGCGGGCTTCTGCGCGCGCATCTTTTCCGAGATTCGGTGGGGTTTGTCGAGTCGTTCCTGCGCGAATCGGCGTGCATCGGAGGCGGCTGGTCGTCGCCAGGTTCAGCACGGCCGCGCGCGAGTTGGTTCGGGCTGACTCCGCCGAGTTTCTCATAGAGCGCGCGGTCGCTGGTCGGTCGACACCGCATCGCCTTTGTCAAAAAAGATTCCGCTCGGGCGACAGGCGAAATCGCCCAAACCTCGTTCGAGTCAGTTTTTTCGCGGTTGAGAGCAGCCGTTCGTTCATTCGAAATTTCTGGTTGACACCCAATAGCCCCCATGGAAACGTTGCGGCGAGGC
The DNA here is from genome assembly GCA_938040325.1 of uncultured bacterium. Taxonomy (GTDB): domain Bacteria; phylum Myxococcota_A; class UBA9042; order PHBI01; family PHBI01; genus CALHXW01. Next base: position 37,931 of record CALHXW010000053.1, read on the forward strand.
TGGCTAAAGGCTTCACCACACCGCGAATCCACCGACGATCATCGCCCGAACACACCGTCACCTGCGTGTTCGACGATGGCACAGTTGTGCCTAACAAGAGGAAGGTTTGATGGGTTATTCTCCTGTCACGAAAAGCAAAGTTGCCGAGTCATTCTTCTGCAAGTTCCTCAATAGGGACGTTCAGAAAACCGACTGTATCGACGACTACGTCAATGCTAACTCGCTCAATATTCGGCACTCGCCATGCTTTAAGTGCTCAAATGGATTAAAAGTTCGGATCGAGTACGCGAACAGCTAGCACGATTCAGCCGAACAAAGGCTCCGCTGCTGCGGGGCCTTTTTTTTGCTCAGCCGGGATGGCGAAATTGGTAGACGCAGGGGACTTAAAATCCCCCGGCCGTAAGGCCGTGCGGGTTCGATTCCCGCTCCCGGTACCGCACACAGCGCGGCCACTACAGCAGAAGACGAGCCGTCCTTTCGCTGCCTTAGCGCTCGCGCTGCGCGGAAACGCGGCTCTTGGACGCGCGTGAGGTGTGCCGCGCGGGCGCCGAGCGAGCAGGAACCTCAACACTAGCAGTGTTCGGGGAAATGCGGGTCCAGGGGCGCAGCTCCTGTTGATCTCAAGATCACTCAGGAGCTGCGCCCCCGCAACCCGCGTTGTGTTTCCTCTCGTTCATCACACCAGCGGCACACCTCGCTGCGTCCCAGCATCCGCATTTCCCCGAGCGCTGCTGGGCGCCTGGGCCGCCGATGCCCAAGGGTCTCACTCTTGGCGGTTGTCCAAAGAGTTCGGCGGCTTCGGCAGGTGGCGCGCACGCCGGGCGCGCGAAACGGGGGTTCGGTCGTCAGCCGAACATCGGCCAACGACGGTGCGCGTCTTGGGGCATGACGCGGCCCGCCAGCGATATTGACGCCGTGCGTCATATTGGGAACTTCGTGCAGTTAGCGCACCGACGGCATGGCAGAAGGTCCGGAAAATGCCTCCTGCGTCACGTTTGTGACGCAATGTGTCATTCTCCGGGCCGGAAACTGAACGAGTGCTCATTCATTGTCTCTCGGTGCGTCACACGATCTGACGGGCCACCCGTGGCTCAGACACGGTGATGGGTTTGGCTTGGAGCGACGGTACGCTCCGCGGCGCTGTGCGGATTCTGGGGCAATGGGAGGTTTGCCGCTGGGGCAGCCAACGAGAGGAAACCTCACCACAGGTCGCAGGGACACAGTCCCTGAGTGACCTCGAGATCGACAGGAGCTGCGCCCGTGGACCCGCGTTGAGCGCATCGTGAAGTCATCAGGAATTGCATTCGCCGAGCGCTGCTAGCCCGTGCTTCTCACAAGAACTCGAGCGAGGACAGGGAGGTGCAGCACAGGTGCGGCTGGCGCGGACCACAACGCGGGTCCAGCGGCGCCGTCCCTGAGTGATCCTGAGATCGACAAGAGCTGCGCCCCTGGACCCGCGTTGAGCACATCACGCGCGTCATCAGATTTCTCGTTTACCCGACGCTGCTAGACCCAAATCAAGCGCAATTTTCGAGCGAGGCGAAGGCGATGTACTTGCCAGCGGCGTCCGCTGGACAAAGGCGATGCATGCATCGTCGAGTTCAGGTGAGCGACGCGAACGCACGGACGTCGCAGGCGAGTGCATCGCCTTCGCCTATGACGGAAAGAGCGCTTGTTTTGGGGCTAGAGGCGAGTTCGTCGACTGCAGCGCGAGAGGCATGCCGGCGGCGCGCGACGTGTGTGCCGGCTTCAAGCGCGATCCGCTTGCTAGGGGACGCGTGCGCAGCCTCGTGCCACCGCACCGACGGTTCGGTCGACGATGCGAGCGTTTCGCAGGGCAATCGTTCGCTCCGAGACTCCAGTACCAGCATGAGCACGCATCGGGTTGACCATGGCGGAGGGGGGGCGGTATAGGCATGGCTGCCGACCGCGACGGAGCAGGACGACACCATGGCGAAGAAGAGAAAGACCCGTGCGCAGCAGCGCAGTAAGGCCAACTCCGGAGGCGGTGCGCTGACCGGTATGCGTAGCGGGATGCAGCGTGCAGCAGGCACGACCAAAAAGAAGCGCGGTAAGAATCAGCAGCCCGAGTTCTTCGACGTCTTCAAGTGGGTGCTTGGATTCGCTCTGCTGCTCGTCGTGATCTGGCTCATCACGCGCTAGATCCACTCGCGTCGCGCCTACGTGCCTAACGTGCCTTCACGCTCTGCGGCCAGGCGACGCACCCCACGACCTCCGCGCGTGAGGTCTTGGGCCCGTGGGTCCGCGGCAGGCGTGTCGGAACGGCCATGCGCGGCTAGTCCTAAAACAAGCGCTAGTTTCGAGCGAGGAGAACGAGGTGCGCATCACAGCGGCGTCGGGCGGACGATGGCGATGCGTGCATCGTCGAGTCCGAGTGAGCGCAGCGAGCGCCCCGACGCCGCTGTGGTGCGTAGATCGGATGCCGCAGCCGGAAGTAGCGCTTGTTTTGGGACTAGCCCGGACGCTTGTGACTGCCAGAACGTTCGCTCATCGCGGGTCCCAGGGGCGCAGCCCCCGTTGACCTCGAGATCACTCAGGAGCTGGGCCGCTGCAACCCGCGTTGTGGTTTCCTCTCGTTCATCGCACCAGCGGCACACCTCGCGGCGTCCCAGAAACCGCATTTTCCGGCAACGCGGCTAGCGGTACCACTTCGCGCGCTTGATGGTCTTGTCGAGGATCTTCTGCGCCAGCTCAAGCTTCATCGGCGTCGCGGCGACCTGCGTCAGGCAGTCGCGCAGCACGAGCTGTGAGCGTCGTGGACCAAGCTCAGCGAGCACGTAGGCCTCGTCGAGCATCGACTTGATGATCATGCGCGTGAACTTCGCAGCACGGATGGGCTTGGACCAACGACTGCGCTCGCCTTCGAGCCGGTCCCAGGTCTTCTGGTACACCGTGCCGCCAGCCTCCTGCTTCTCCTCGTTGACCTTGATCTCGGCGTCGATCGTCGTCAGCTGAGCTTGGCCTTCGCTGATGATCCGCTCGGCGTCGCCGCGCACGGACGTGATGGTCGAGCAGAGCTCAGCGGCCGCTTTCTCGGTGGTGGCGGCGCTCCGGCCCACAGTCCAGCCTTCCAGCTTCGAGATCATCTGGCTGACTGTCGCCTTGTAGGCTTGGTTCTCCGCGCCGATCTTCACACGCTTCATCTCGGTGAGCAGGTCGTATCGCTCACGCTGGATCGACGCGATCCGCTTCTTGCCGTTCTTGTAGAGAAGCTCGAACGTCTCACGCGGCGACTTCGGGTCGAGGGTCGGCTCCGGCGCGTTCTCACGCGCAGCTTGGCGCTCTTTCGCAAGGGCGACCGGGTCGTCGTCGAGCTCTGAGTTGTCGATCTCAACCTTGGCGGCCTTCTTGTACTGCACCTTCGGCTTGGTCTCGCAGCCGATCAGCGGAGCTGCCAACGACAGCGTCAGAGTCATGGTGAGGGCGTGTGTCAGCTTCATGAAGTCTCTCCAAGGTAGGCGCGGGGGTGACGGTGCGTCAGGCATGGGAGGGAAGTCCGTATCGCGTCTTGGCGATCGAAGTCCAGTCGCGCCATCGCCCAACCCGGTCCGTCCGGAGCGATGCATAGTGTGGTTCCCCATGGGTCGATGATAACCGACTTGCCGTAGCTGCGTCGCTTGCCACCGTGGTAGCCGGACTGGTCGGGTGCCACCACAAAGGTCTGGGTCTCGATGGCGCGGGCTCGCAGCAGCACGAGCCAGTGGTCTTTGCCGGTGAACTCAGTGAATGCTGACGGCACCGTCAGGATGCGTGCGCCGCGGTCGACAAGCCGCTGATAGAACGTTGGAAAGCGGAGGTCGTAACAGATCGATAGCCCCACCTTAACGTCATCGATGTCGGTGCAGACGAGCTCTGTGCCCGCGGCCACGATGTCAGACTCGCGCTGGCTCTCGTCGTTTGTCATCTCGATGTCGAAGAGGTGCATCTTGCGATAGACCGCAGCGATCGACGCCACGGGGCCCGCGGTTCCGTTCAGCAGGACCGAGGTGTTGTGGTAGCGCGCAGGGTCGGCCGAGGTTTCCGGGAACGACCCGACCAGCAGCCAGATCCCCAGCTCGCCAGCAAGCTTGCGTAGCCGCGTGATGATCGGCCCGTCGACGGTCTGCGCCGGCACCGGTGCACTGGGATCGGTGCGCAGGAACGCCGTGTTCTCTGGCAAGGCGACGAACCGTGCGCCGGCCGCCGCCGCTTCGCGGACGAACCGTTCGATCGTGATGTGGTTTGCTTCGATGTCCTGGGTCGAGCACAGCTGCACTACGGCAACATTCATCGTTGGTGTTCCTCCGGGCGGCAGGACCTGACCGTCTGGGCCGGCATCGATGTCGCGATGGGCCGCCACGTGGCGGTACCGATACCACTCCATCGGCAAGTCGTCACTACGCCGACCGAGCCTTGTCGCAAATTGAGAACTCTAAAGTCGGAGATCGCCCCTCGGCGCGTCGAATTCGACGCGAGCGTCTCATCGTGAGACATGCTGTGGCGGGTGGTCCAGTAAAAACGGATGCTTAGGGGCTGGCACGTCGCTTGCTACACATGGCGGCGCGTGTGGAATTTATTTTCCTTTCCTTCCGACGACGTTTCGACGGAGTCAACCGGAGTTCGCAGGGGGCAGTGCCCTCTGCGCTCTTTTTTTACCTACAGCTCAAGCGCCTCTACTGGCAGGCGTCGAGCGCTCGCTTCGTGAGGTCTGCGACCCACTGCGAGTCGGTTGCGGCGGCATCCCAGGCCCGTCGCCACGCGAGAGGCTCGGCAAACCCGTGCCGCTCGTAGATGGCGTAGAGCTCCCGCGTCTTGCCACGGCGTTGAGCGCAGTAGATCTCGACGTACGCCTTCGCGAGTGCATCCTTGGACAGCGGCTTCTGCTGCACGTCGGCTGCTGGCGTTGCGTCAGAGGCGTCCGCTTGAGCGAGTGCTTTCGCGTCTGCGGTTGCTGCCGTCGCGTCCGATGCTGCCGCGGGGCGGGTGTCGGCTGCGGGCTTGCTGCTGTCGGAGCCCGGCGTATCGCTCGTCGCTGCGCCCGCTGCGTCGGGTGATGTGGCTGCGACCGCTGTATCGGTAGCGCCGGCTGTCGCAGATTGAGACGTGTCGGCAGCGCCCACCGCCGCCTGTGGATCCGTTGGCTTCTTCGAGCACCCCGGTGCGACGACCAGTCCGATCGCGCAAAGCGCGGCGATCGATCCGGCGCGAACGCGACGCCGAGCACATGCGTTCCGCGCGCGAGCGGCTTCCGACCCGCTCGCAGCTGCGCGCTTGGTGCATTCGCTTGGCGCATCCGGGCGACTCAGACCGGTCTCGCTCATGAGGACTCCTGCTCGATGTTCGCGCGATCCTACACACCTTGAGGCTTCTGTCTCGAATCTAGGCCGGCCTTCTCGCAAGAATCCGGCTGCGGACGGCGGATCTCCAGTGGTGACGGGCGTGTACTCACACCAATCGCTCCCCTGGCGCCCACGCGGATGGCGCCTTGCCGTCAGCGTTCCGCTCGGGCCTGTGCCCGCCCGCCACGGTGCCTGGACTGAAGTCTCAGTACGCCGTATGACTCCAAGCACGCACTGATGAGGAGACCATCGATGGCCATCGACACGACTATTACCGCGCTGGATGCTCGCGAGATCTTGGACTCGCGTGGAAACCCGACAATCGAGGTCGACGTGCATGTCGCGTCGGGCGCTCGTGGACGCTTCGCGGTCCCGTCAGGCGCGTCCACCGGCGAGCACGAGGCGGTCGAGCTCCGAGACGGCGTCGCTGAACGCTACCTCGGCAAGGGCGTCCGGCGCGCTGTCGACCATGTTCGGACCGTCATTGCTGCCGAGATCGTCGGAACCGACGCCAACGCTCAGACGGCGCTCGACCAGCGACTGATCGCTCTCGACGGTACCTCAAACAAAGGGCGACTCGGCGCCAACGCGCTCCTCGGCGTGAGTCTCGCGAGCGCCCATGCGGCCGCCAACGCGCTGTCGATCCCGCTCTATCGTCACATCGGCGGCGCTTCCGCCTGCCGGCTTCCCATGCCGATGATGAACGTCATCAACGGCGGAAGTCACGCCGATAACTCTCTCGACATTCAAGAGTTCATGGTCATGCCGGTGAAGGCACCGACCTTCTCCGAGGCCCTTCGATGGGGCGCCGAGATCTTCCATCGCCTCAAGAGCCGCCTTAAGAAGGACGGCAAGGCGACAGGCGTCGGCGATGAGGGTGGCTTCGCGCCGGACCTCGGCAAGAACGAGGATGCGCTGACTTACCTCATGGCGGCCATCGAGGACGCGGGCTACCGGCCGGGGGAAGACGTCACGCTTGCCCTGGATGTTGCCGCGAGCGAGTTCCACGACGCCGACCGTGGGATCTACAAGCTCTCCGGGGACGGTCGCGAGATCGACTCTGCAGGCATGGTCGACTACCTCGCCGACCTCGCCGACCGCTTTCCCATCCAGTCCATCGAGGACGGTCTCGGCGAAGACGACTGGGAGGGCTGGGCGGCTCTCAACGCGCGCGTCGGCGACCGCGTGCAGATCGTCGGCGATGACCTCTTTGTGACCAACACGGAGCGTCTCGCGCGCGGCATCGCGAGTAAGAGCGCCAACTCGATCCTCATCAAGGTCAACCAGATCGGCACGCTCACCGAGACCCTCGACGCCATCGCGATGGCCCACCGGGCCGGCTACACAACCGTCATTAGTCACCGGAGTGGCGAGACCGAAGACACCACGATTGCCGACCTGGCCGTCGCGGTGAACGCAGGCCAGATCAAGACGGGCTCGCTGTGTCGGTCAGAGCGTATCGCCAAGTACAACCAGCTGCTGCGCATCGAGCAGCAGCTTGGTTCAGCAGCACGCTTCGGCATCATCTAGCAGCGTTCGGGACTGGCAGGACGGGAGGTTCGCGGCCGTGGCGTCTTTGACGTTCGCGCCGAGCGGGCGCGTTGCCTTGACACCACACATGAGGGCCACGCTTCATCGCTGAGACCGCAGGGACCTACGTCGCTGCGCTCTCCGGCTCGCCGATGGCCGCCTTGGTCTCGGGCTTCGCCGTCGATGTGTCAAGGGCGTACCAGAGGACCTCGTCGATCTTCTTAGCGAAGTGGATCTCCAGGTCGTTGCGTACGTCTTCAGGGATGTCGGGCACGTCTTTGCGATTTCGCTCCGGCAGGATCACATGCTTGATGCCGGACCGGTGTGCCGCCAGGACCTTGTCCTTGATACCGCCAACCGGCAGCACCATCCCACGAAGCGTGATCTCTCCTGTCATCGCCACGTCACCACGCACGCGGGCATCCGTGAGCAGACTGGCGAGCGCTGTGAACATCGCGACGCCTGCACTCGGTCCGTCTTTGGGAATGGCGCCTTGGGGCACGTGTAGGTGGAGGTCGTTCTCGCGGAAGACACTCGGCTTGATCCCATACTGTGAGGCTTTCGAGCGCATGTAAGAGAGAGCGAGCTCGGCCGACTCTTTCATGACCTCGCCGAGCTTTCCGGTGAGCCGGAGCTTGCCGGAGCCAGGCATCTTCGTGGCCTCGATGAAGAGGATCTCGCCGCCCGTCGCCGTCCAGGCCATGCCTGTGGCGATGCCGGGCAGCTCCGTCCGCTCAGCAGCATCGGGAATGAAGATCTCCGGTCCGAGGAACTCACGAATGCTCTCGGTCGTAAGGTGGTGGTGGTCCCAGCGCTTCTCGACGACGCCGACAGCAACGCCACGACAGACCCCGGCGACCTTGCGCTCTAAGCTGCGGACACCGGCTTCACGCGTGTAGTTGACCACGAGCTTCTCGAGGGCGTCGGGCTCCCACGTGAACTGGTCGGCGCGCAAGCCGTGCTCGCTGATCTGCTTTGGGATCAGGTGCTGCTTGGCGATCTCCATCTTCTCCGGGAGCGTGTAGCCCGGCACCTCGATGACCTCCATTCGGTCAAGCAAGGGCCCTGGGATGGTGTCGGCTTGGTTGGCTGTCGCGATAAACATCACCTTCGACAGGTCGAACGGGACGTCGAGGTAGTGGTCCATGAACGTGTGGTTCTGCTCAGGGTCGAGGACCTCAAGCATCGCGCTCGTCGGGTCGCCGCGCCAGTCGCGGCCCACCTTGTCGATCTCATCGAGGATCACCAGGGGGTTGTTGGACTCAGCGCGCTTCATGGACTGGATGAACTTGCCCGGCATCGCGCCGATGTAGGTCCGTCGGTGACCGCGAATCTCTGCCTCGTCGCGCACGCCTCCCAGCGAGATACGCTGGTACTTGCGGCCTAGCGCCTCAGCGACCGACCGGCCGAGCGATGTCTTGCCGACTCCGGGCGGACCGATCAGGCACAGGATGGGGCTCCGTCCATCGCGTCGCAGCGAGCTGACGGCGAGGAACTCAAGGATGCGGCGCTTGACCTTCTTGAGGCCGTGGTGCTCGCGCTCGAGGATCGCCCGCGCCTGGTCGATGTCGTGGTTGTCGGGCGTTGACGTGCGCCACGGCAGGTCGGCGAGCCACTCAAGGTACGTGCGGGCGACCGTGTACTCCGGCGAGCTCGGCTGGATGCTCCGGAGCCGATTGAGCTCCTTGTTGGCGACTTTCTGCCCCTCAGGAGGGAGCCCTGCGGCGATCAGTCGCGCGCGCAGAACCTCGACGAAATCTTCCTCTTCCTCGTCCTCACCGAGCTCCTTCCGAATGGCCTTGAGCTGCTGGCGCAGGAAGAACTCGCGCTGGTTGCGGTTCATCTCGCCTTTCACTTCGGAGTTGATCCGCTGGCTGACCCGGAGGACCTCAAGCTGTTCGTTGAGAATCCCGAGCGCTCGTCGGAGCGCGAGCCGGACGTCGTCCTCGTGGAGCACGTCCTGCTTCTCGTCGACCGGCACCGCGAGGTGGGTCATCACCATGTAGGCGAGTCGAGACGGTGAGTCGATGTGGTTGACCAGGTCCACCGCGCCGGAAGGAAGCTCTGGAATCAGCTCGATGATCTCGGCTGCCATCTCCTTGAGAGAGCGCACGAGGGCCTGGATCTCCGTCGAGTCCTCGTCTTGGACCTGTGCCTCTTCAACGCGAGCGATAATGTAGGGCTCAGACTGGACGAACTCGCGGCAGCGGATCCGGTCCACGCCCTGCACAACAACGTGCAGCGTGTGCTCGTCCTCGTGATGGACTCGCAGGATGCGCGCCGAGGTGCCAACCCAGTAGAGGTCGTCTGCTGCGGGTTCGTCGATGTCTTTGTCGCGCTGTGACACGACCGCGATCGTTCCGCCGGTGCCAACCGCATTGAGCAAACGCAGCGTCTTGGGTCGGCCAACTGCTAGCGGCATCAGTGCACCAGGGTACAGAACCGAGTTTCGCAATGGCAGCACAGGCAACACTTGGTCGAGTGCACTGCCAATGGTCGGGCGGTCGCTGTCAGCGTCGTCACCAGCGGGGCTGCTGTCGTCGTCGCCGTCACCAGCAGCGGTCAGCACCACAGGCAAGAAACGCTCGGGTGTGGATGCCGCGGCCCGGTTGGTGGGCGTCGTCGGCACACCGGGTTCGTCGTCGCGTGGGTTCATTCGATTCTCCTAGGGGGCGCCATCGCACCATCGTCACTTCGTCGACAAACCTGTAGTACCACGATGAAGATTTCTGGTCGCTTTGTCCGGGCCGACAGGGCCCGCTTTTGCGTCGGTTCGATTGTCGCAAAGGGCTTGACGCCTAGGCTGTCGGGGCGTGATACGAGCATCTCGCAATCTACAACACAGGACCGCGCTCATGCGATCCCACTTTCGAGACATTGTGCCCAAAGAGATGGACTGGACCGACGACGGGAAAGCGCGCTTTCTCTGGTCAGACGGTCACGAGTCGGTCTATCCTGCGGCTGCGCTGCGGCGCATGTGCCCCTGCGCTGACTGCAAGGGCACGCACGGGACGCCTCCCAAGGCGTTCAACATCGTCACAACTCGAGCGCTTGCAGGAGCGCCACGCCAGTTAAACATCGAGTCCGTTGAGCCCGTTGGTAACTATGCAATTGCATTCACGTGGGGCGACGGGCATCGTGAGGGCATCTACACATGGGACTTGTTGCGGGATGAGTGCCCCTGTGGAGCGTGCAAGGTTCGACGGAACGTCGAACAGGAGGGCCACAAATGAGTGATCGCTCGGACAACGGTCCGATCCTTCGCAAACGCGGAACCGTGAGACGCCGTCCGCGTGATGAAGCGCGACAGGACGCGGGTGCAGGGCGCGTCGTGATCCGTCGCAAGATCTACGACCCCAAGGCTGACGGTCAGTCCGGTAGCTCGTCGGTCAGCGGCGATCCGGCACGGGCCCGCAAGGTGGACAGCTGGCGTCGAGAGGGCCCCCCGCCCAGAGGCGCCGCAACGCGCGTCGAGCGAACGCGAGGTGGCGTTGGCGGACGACCTGAGCGCGGCGGTCGTGGTCGCTCATCGGACAGCCGTGGAGGCGGCGGACGCGGAGGGTCCAGAGGTCCAGCACGCGGACCCGGCGGCAAGCGCATCAAGCCCCCCGAAGATCCAGCGAAGATCGCTCTGCGCGCAGAAGCGACCGCCCTCGCGGAGGACAAGGGGATCCCCCTCGTTCACGCATACCGGATCCTCAAGAATCAAACGACACTCAACGACGTTCTCAAAGTCATGATGCGCAAAGAGCGCTTCGACCGGCTCGTTGAGAAGGACGGCATCGACCGCGAGCTGGCAGGCCAGGTCGCGTCCGGGCACCTGTCCAAGCAGCGCGCACTGGTGCTCACGCGCATGCGCTCGCTGCGTAAGCAGAAGCTGCACCTCGACGGGATCAAGACGGCCGAGCAGAGCAAGGCTGAGGTCTACGTCGACTTCTTCGACGGTGGCTGGGTCCGTGGTCGCGTGAAGGTCTCACGGCCCTACGACTTCGACTTTGAGCCCACCGATGGTGGCGAGGTGACGACCCACTTCAAGCACGACGCGAAGGCGATCTGCGGTGTGGACGCGTACGAAGCGATTCAGGCCGCGGCTGAGGTCGACGAAGAGATTCGAGCGGCCGCTCTGAGCGGAACTGAGGACCGTTCACAGCGCGTGCGCCCAGACGATGCCTGGCTCCTTGAGCTCGCCAACCGCAAGGACCTCGTCCGCTTCGTCACGCGCGACGGCGAGGTCTTGGTCGGAAACCTGAAGGCCTTCGGGCGCTGGGATCTGGAGCTGGTGGTCGGGATGGGACACGTGGTCACGTGCTTCTTTCACGCACTTCACGCCTCGGGCAAGCGGCTCGGGGTTGCGAGCGGTCGTTGAGCCACTCTGCGTGGACCGCTGAGCTGACGCGCCGTGGTCCGTCACAGCGATCGACGGAGTGAGAGTTGTCGCCGGACGCTACGGCGGGCTCAGGCTGAAGGCACCGCCCGGGAGAGGTACACGTCCGACCGGTGACCGTGCCAAAGAGGGCCTCTTCAACATGCTTGGCAGCGTTTGCGAGGGCGCTGCGGTGGCCGATCTCTTCGCCGGCAGCGGCGGTCTTGGGATCGAGGCACTCTCGCGTGGAGCGCGGTCAGCGGTCTTTTTCGAGAGTCACGCGCGCGCGGCAGCGACACTCAAAGCGAACCTCCGCGCTGTCGGCGCTGATGGGCTCGCGACCCTAGTCCGTCAGCCGCTGCCGCGAGGGCTAACCGGCGGACCCTATGGTCTGGTCCTGATGGATCCACCCTGGGCCGCGCCCGTCGTCCCAGGCGTGCTTGAGGCCCTGGTCTCGGGCAGCTTCCTGGCCGAAGGCGCCGTTGTCGTCGTCGAGTCCGACGTCAACCGACCGCCAAGCGCTGAGACGTGGGAAGCGCTTGGCCTCTCGTGCTGGCGCTCGAGGGCCTACGGCGACACGCTCTTCACGCTGCTGGAGCACGCCGCCCCTTAGCGTCCCTTCCGGCTCCGGTGGGAGGCGACATCGCGTTGCGTGGTCCCGCAGTTTGCCAGCCTTATTGACAACCTTGTCAGGCGTTCACTTCGGCGTGTAGCCGTCGCAACGACCGCCGGCCGGCGCCGGCATCGAGAGGGCTTCTCAAGCGACGCCCAGCGCAGTCAGCGACGGTGCGGATCGCCAGGCGCGTCATGCGCCCAGCAGTCTGGTTCGGCCACGCGCCTACAACAGGTCGCTGACGAACGCGCCGATGCGATCGAGTCCCTTGTTGATGTCGTCCATCGAGCAGGCGTAGCTGAGCCGAGCGAATCCCGGGGCGCCGAAGGGCTGTCCAGGCACCACGGCGACATGGACATGCTCCAGCAGCAGTCCAGCCAGCTCAAAGTCCGTGTCGATGACCTCGCCCTTGTAGCTCCGACCTAGGAGCGCTCGCATGTCTGGGAAGACATAGAAGGCGCCGCTTGGCATGAAGCAGCTGACCCCGTCGAGGGCGTTGAGTCGGGCGTGGATGTGCTTGCGACGCTTGTCGAAGGCCGCGGTCCACTCTTTGAGGAACGCGTGGTCGCTGGTCACGGCAGCCAGGGCACCGTGCTGGGCGAACGCCGTGGCGTTCGACGTCGACTGCCCCTGGAGAATTCCGCAGCGCTTGATGATGTCGGCAGGGCCGGCGCAGAAGCCAATTCGCCAGCCGGTCATCCCGTAGGTCTTGGAGCAGCCATGCACGACAAAGACGCGGTCTTTGAGGTCCGGACGCTCCGTGAGGATGTTGACGAAGGGGTTGTCGCCGTAGCGGATGTGGCTGTAGATGTCGTCGGTGATGATCCACAGGTCGTGCTTTTCGGCCAGGTCCGCAACGGCCGCGATCGATGCCTTGCTGTAGACACCACCTGTGGGGTTGTTGGGGCTGTTGAGCACGATGCCGACGCTCTTGTCGGTGATGGCGTTGGCGATGCGCTCGATGTCGAGGTCGAAGCCAAGGTCTGAGCGGTTCGGCACGATGATCGGCCGGCCCTGGCAGATCTCAACCTGGGCGCTGTAGCTGACCCAGTATGGCGCCGGGATGATGACCTCGTCGCCAGGATCGACCAGCACCTGGAAGAGGTTGAAGAGTGCCTGCTTGCCGCCCACGGTGACCATGGTCTCGTTGGTCGCGTAGGTCACGCCGTAGAGGTCGCTGAAGAAGCTCGCAAGAGCCTCGCGCAGCGCCGGCATGCCGGTAGCTGGCATGTAGCGCGTCGCGCCGCTCTTGGCGGCCTTAATCATGGCCTCGGTGATGAACGCCGGCGTGTCGAAGTCCGGCTCGCCGGCGCCGAAGCTGATGACGTCAACGCCCGCCGCTCGCATTTGCTTGGCTTTGCCGGTCACGGCGAGCGTTGCGGAGGGAGCGATGGGCTGCATGCGTTGGGAGATCTTCACGAGCGGAGTCCTTATCGGAGGTGCCGGGAGGCGTCAGGGTTGCGCCGACGTCAGGGGGTCTTGAGCTTTGCGTTGAGTGCGGTCCACACATGGGGCGGCACCAGCGCGGAAGCGTCGCCGCCAAGAGAGGCGACTTCGCGGACAAGCGACGACGAGACGAATGCGCGCTCTGAGTCGGACGCAAGAAACACCGTGTCGAGGTCGGGTTTGAGGTGGCGGTTCATCTGGGCCATCTGCATCTCGTAGGCTAGGTCGCTTGGACCCCGCAGCCCTCGGATGATAGCGATCGCACCGTGCGTGTCGGCGTAGTCCGTCAGCAGCCCCTGCAGCGACTCGATGACAAGCCTCGGCTCGTCGCTGAACGACTCGCGAATCATTGCCACGCGCTCGTCATAGCTGAAGAGCGCGCGCTTGGAGATGTTGATGGCGACCGCGACAATGACACGGTCGAAGAGTGCTAGTCCTCGGCGCATGATCGCGAGATGACCGTTGGTGACCGGGTCGAATGAGCCCGGGCAGATGGCGACTCTCTCCAACACACGCCTCTCCGTCGAAGCCAAAGCCCTACCGCACCTGATCGCCCGAGGAAAGCGACTTGTTTGCGTGACGTTTCCAGCCGGCGTGTCCCTCGCTCACTGGAGAGCGGCTGGGCTCAAGCCGGAGCGGGCCCGTTCTCCGGACCCACGGCGAGCTCGCCCGTGCCGCCGTCGAAGCGAAAGAACTGCGCGGCCTGCTCCTGCAGGAAGTCGCGGTGCGTGGGCTCGCCCATGTGCAGCCGGTACTCGTTGATGACCTTGATCTGCATCTCAAGCCACTCGGTCCACGCCTTCTGGCTCACCTCTGCCCGGATGCGGTCCGCGAACTCGCCCACGAAGGTGAGCCGCGAGGTCACGCGCGGCAACGACTCGCCGTACTTCGAGCAAACAACTTGGTTTTCATCCGACATGTGTGCTCCTTGGCTCTCTTCAGCCGGTCAAGATGCCGACTGGGTCTTGCGGGCTTTGATGATCAGCCCGTACTCGTCGGCGAACATGGTAAGGAGATCGCGCGCTAAGTCGAGGGGCGATCGTGCCTCGGCGACCTGAGGTGCAAGCTCCGTCAGCAGGACCTCGACGTCAGCCAGCTGGTCAGCAAGTCGGGCGAGCTCGTCAACCTCGCAGCTGGCGCGGTTCTTGCCGGCATAACTCTTCTGGTAGCCCGCGCGGAGAAGCCCAACTTCCGCGTTGAGCGCCTCGGCATGAGCGGGACCGTCGGTTCCGGTGTGGAGACTCTCCATCGCCGCCAGCTCCTCGCTAAGCGCGATGATGTGCTCGCTGATCTCGTCGATCTTGGGTGCCGCCTTACGCTCAAGCGCATCCCGCACCATCTCGCGTCGCACCTCGTCGATCCTCTCAATCACGTACCTGAGCCGCTCCGGGCGACACGCCAGGCGAGAGCGTCCCCAAAAGCGCGACTTGTACGTCCGCAGCTGCCTCATCGCTCGCTCGCGCCGGTCGCGCCCGTCCTGAGCGTCCTCGATGAGCCGTCGCTCCTCCTCGTACATCTCAAGTTGGCCGCGCGCATCGTTGAGCGTCAGCCGCCCGGTCTCGTCGTCGCTCACCGTCCGGAGCACGTTCTCGAGGTCCTCAAGCTGACCGATCACGTCGTCGAGCTCGCTCAGATCGCGCGACGCCCGCGACTGCCCGGCGAAGTTGCGCGTGTAGCGCCCCTTGATGAAGCCGAGTCGCGCCCCTGCCACAGCGGCCTTGATGGCCGTCTCGCCATGGGCCTTCGCGTCAACGATGTTGCTGTGCTCCTCCTCGTAGAGCGCCAGCTTCTGGGCAACGTCTTGGACGATCGCCGCCCCAGCGCTGCCGAGGGCGGCGGCGTCGTCGAAGATCGATCGAGCCTCGTCGATCAGCTCGTCGACGAGCTCAAGGTTGCGCGTGAGCCGCGACTTACCTGCAAAGCGCAGGCGATAGCGGGCCTCTAGGCGCTTGACGCGCCGTTGCAGCGCTTGGCGTTCTTCATCGGTCATCGCCGCGCATCATGGCGGGGAATGGGTTGCACGTCGAGCACGTCGCTGGGCATCATCGGCCGACCGCGTGTGGTGGGCCTCGGGTCTCGCTCGTTCGCGTCGATTCCCTACGCCATTCCACGGAGAGCTGACCGTGCTTGAGATGAACGATCGCCCCCGCCGCAACCGCAAACATCCAGCGATCCGCGCCATGGTCCGCGAGACCTGGCTAGGCCCCGAACACTTTGTCTACCCGCTCTTCGTCCAAGACGACCCGCGCATCGATCCCATCCCGTCGATGCCTGGCTGCAGCCGTCTCGGACCGGACGCCATGCTGGCCGAGGTTGAGGCCGCCTGGGCAGACGGCGTGCGTGCCGTCGTGCTCTTCCCCGCCACCCCGGAGTCTCTTAAGACCGACGACGGCCGCGAAGCCTACAACCCCGACGGCCTCGTCCAGCGTCTGTTGCGCCGCCTGAAAAAGGAGCACCCCGAGCTCATCGTGGCTACCGATGTCGCGCTCGATCCGTACAGCGCGGCCGGCCAGGACGGCCTTGTTGCTCCCGACGGTCGTATCCTTAATGACGAGACCGTCGAGGCGCTCTGCAAGCAGGCGGTTTCTCAGGCTGACGCCGGGGCGGACATCATCTCGCCGAGCGACATGATGGACGGTCGCGTTGGCGCGATTCGTCAGGCCCTCGACGCAGCGGGACACGCCGAGGTCTCGATCCTCAGCTACACCGCGAAGTACGCCTCAGCCTTCTACGGGCCCTTCCGTGACGCCCTCGACTCGGCGCCACGCGGCGGCGACAAGAAGACCTATCAGATGGATCCCGCCAATGGCCGCGAGGCCCTCCGGGAGCTGATGCTCGACGAGGAAGAAGGCGCTGACATCGTCATGGTCAAGCCCGCAGGCGCCTACCTAGACATCATTCGCGCGCTCCGCGAGGCCACGCACCTGCCGGTCGCCGCCTACCAGGTGTCGGGCGAGTACGCGATGATCAAGGCCGCGAGTCAAAACGGCTGGCTCGACGAGCGCGCGGTTGCGCTAGAGAGCCTGATCGCCATTCGACGGGCCGGCGCCGACATCATCTTCACCTACTACGCGCGCCAAGCCGCCCGCTGGTTGGCCGAGAGCTAGCCCCAAATCAAGCGCTAGTCCCAAATCAAGCGCTGTTTTCGAGCGAGGCGAAGGCGATGTACTTGCCAGCGGCGTCCGCTGGACGAAGGCGATGCGTGCATCGTCGAGTTCAGGTGAGCGAAGCGAACGCATGGACGTCGCTGGCGAGTGCATCGCCAAAGCCGCAGCCGGAAAGAGCGCTTGTTTTGGGGCTAGTTTCGAGCGAGGCGAACGAGGTGCGCATCACAGCGGCGTCGGGCGGACGACGGCAATGCGTGCATCGTCGAGTCCGAGTGAGCGCAGCGAGCGCCCCGACGCCGCTGTGGTGCGTAGATCGGAAGCCGCAGCCGGAAGTAGCGCTTGATTTGGGGCTAGCCAGAAACAGAAAATCGCCGCCGCTGGTTTACCGAGCCCGCTGCACCGGTCTCAACCGTGTGCAACGTGACCAAACGAACTGGCAAGAGGCGACGACCATGGCGATGATTGAGCAACGCAACGCAGACTTTTGCCGGTCCGAAGAGTTCACCACCGTCGGGCGCGACGCTGCCAAGATCAGCGGACTCGCGGCGAGCCTGCGTCTGACGCGTGCCACGCTGCTGCTGTCCACCATCGTCGTCAGCTACTTCTTTCAGCGTGGGCTCGCCCGCGTCAGCCGTTCCGCGTGGGTTGCTGCCCGCTGGGACCGCGTCCACGCCCGCAACGCTCAGCGTCTCTACCGCGGGATCTGCCGCCTGCGCGGGATCTACGTGAAGTTCGGTCAGCTGCTCTCGACCATGGACGCGTTCGTTCCCGCGCCCTACGTCGCCCGTCTCCGTGAGCTTCAAGACCGCGTGCCGCCGCGCAGCTTCGACGAGGTGTCGGCGACTGTCACCGAGCAGCTCGGTGCCCCACTCTCGCTCAAGTTCGCGAGTTTCTCCCGCGAGCCGGTCGCGTCGGCGTCGCTTGGCCAGGTCCATCGCGCGGTCACCCACGACGGCCAGGACGTCGCCGTCAAGGTGCTCTACCGCGATATTGACCGCATCATGGCGGTCGACCTGAAGGTCCTCGGCTGGGCCCTGGTCGTCTACCGTTGGTTTGTCCCCATGGGCCAGCTCGACCGTCTGCACGAGCAGCTCTCCGATATGCTCGCCCGCGAGACCGACCTGCGTCACGAGGCTCGCTGCCTGCGGGTCATGCGCGGCCACTTTGCCAACGACACCAGCGTTATCGTCCCCAACGTCATCGCCCGCCTCTCGTCAGACAAGGTCATGACCATGAGCTACGTCGATGGGGTCCGCTTGACCGACCACGACGCGGTCGCCGCAACGGACTGCGACCAAGCCGCGGTGGCGAAGAAGATCGTCGAGGTCTTCTTCAAGCAGGTTATCGACGACGAGTTCGTCCACGCCGACCCGCATCCCGGCAACTTCTTGCTCTGCCCCAGCCCGAGTGGCGACGGCAGCTTCAAGCTCGCCATCTTGGACCTCGGCTCTGCCACGCACGTCCGGACCTCGCTGGTCGACGGTATGATGCAGATCTTGCGCGGCTTCATGGCAAAGGACGACGCGGCGGTGATCGCCGGTATCCGAGCGATGGGTTTTGTCCGCAAGAGCGCCGATGCCGCGGCTGATGAGGCGTCTGACGCCCTCGTCGAGCAGACCATTCGGACCTATTTCCAGAAGCTTCTGACCGCTCAAGACCAGGACTGGAACCAGCTCAGCCGCGAAGACGCCAAGCAGCTGCTTGACCCAGAGCTCCAGCGTCGCGAGCTGCGTCAGCTGATGCGGGCGGTCGAGTACCCTGAGGGGTGGCTCTTCATCGAGCGTGCAGCGCTCTTGACCCTCGGCACGGCAAGCCAGCTCGACAAGAACGTCGACGTCATGAAGGCCGGCTTCCCCTGGATCGCCAGGCGCGCCATGCGGGCTGCGGCCTAGTCCCGCAACGAGAGCCCGGTCGGGGACACGGGGCTAGGGCTTGCTGAGCGTCTCGAGGGCGTCGAGGGCGGCGCGCTTGGTGGCAACGGTGCGAAGTGCCGGTGAGACCTCATCGAGCAGCGCACCATCCGACGCGATGGCACCACGGCGAAAGACCAGCGCGAGCAGTCCCTTGGCGTGGTGCCTGAGGCCCAGCCCGGCGACCGACTTGATGGCTCGCAGGCTCGCGGTTGCCTTGCCACTGAGCAGGTCGGCCTGGATCGAGCGATCGATGGCGGACGCCCCCGAGTCGTTGCCGAACGCCGGCGCGGCAAAGCCCCCAGACGGCACAACAGGGGTCTCGTCGAGGGTCCGAAACGCGTCGTCAACCGCGGCGCGGACGTCTCGCTCCGCCAGGTCGTTGCCGTCGCGGACGTTGACGTAGGCCGCTGTGGCCGCAGCAACCGCGTCGTCCGTGCGGCCGGCGTCCCACGCGCTCACCGAGTCCGGGTAGGCGTAGAGTGCTCCGCCGCACCCGCTAGCTGCCAGCGCGACGATCAGCCCCGTCAGCCAGCCGGCGGACCGGCCGATGCGTCGAGAGTGCATGCATGTGTTCATGACGCCCAGACCGCCTTGAGGGCGTCGATAGCGCCAAGCTCAAAGACGCAGCCGCTCGGGTGGTAGCCGGTGCGTGCGAGCTCGATGCTGCGACGTTCGCCGCGAACGAGATGGACCGTCAGCGCCATCGGCTTCTTGCCGGGTGCCGGCGGGGCTGGGTTGAGCCTCACCCAGACGCGGCGCCGTCCTCCCTCCAGCCAGCGCCACATGGTCTGCTCGTAGCGCTCGCGCTGTTCCGGTGCGATGTAGTCGCTGACCACCGACTCGAAGGCGATCACGTCCGCGACTGCCTCGTCGCGCTCAGCCTCAGCGAGCACGGCGTCGGTCGGGTCCGTGCCGAGGGTGTGCTGTCGAAGCTCGGGCGCGGGCGAGTTCTTGCCCGGCCAGGGACGGCGCAAGATCTCGACGCACTCGTCGAGCCGCTTCTCGCGCTCGGGCTGTCCCGGCCACACGCAAGCTTTGAGCCACCGCGCCTCTGTCTCGTCAGCGACGTCGATCGGGGCATGGTCGAGGCCGATGCGGAGGTGCGGACACGGCAGGTCGAAGCCCGTGACCACGCTCGACCCAAGCCTCAGCTGGGTCGACGTCAGGTCGAGCACAAGGTTCAAGCCGGCCGAGGTGCCCAGGTCGTAGAGCGCGAACTGGCGATGGCCAAAGCCCAACACGGCTGCCACGACGCCCCAACCCAAGCCTCGACCAGGCTCATTGGTCTGGACGCTCCGAGTGCGCAACACCTCGATGAGCTCCGGTCGCTCCATCGCGCTCTGCATGCGCTCGAGCAGCCCGTCGGCTTCGGCATCCCACAAGACCTCCGCGGCGAGTGGGTGGTCGTTGTCAGCGAGCGCCGTGAAGCGCCACGAGGCCAAGAGCAGCAGGTGCCGCGAATACCACGCAGAGAACGTTCGCTCGGCCCACGCCTCCGACAGCGGTCCGCGAAGCCAGTCCGCCCCAGAGTTGTCGGCCAAGAGCTGCAGGAGTCGGTCATACGCGCCGGGACCGGAGGTGTTCTGAATCTCCGGGCGGGCCAGGTCTTGCTCGAATCCCTCAAGGCAGCGGCGTTCGTCGGTCGGCGGCGCGCTGCTCATGTCTTGCGTGCCTTCTTTTTCGCCGGCTTCTTGCGTGCCTTCTTGGAAGCAGCGTCTCGCGAGGCCTCCTCCTTCATCTTCTTCTTCGTGGCCGCCCAGCTGCAGATCGGGCAGGTCGACAGGTCGTGGTACCGAGCCGGACAGTACTCACGGCCGAAGAAGATGATCTGCAGATGCAGCTTGTTCCACAGGGACTCGTCAAAGGTCGCCTTGAGGTCGCGCTCGCTCTTGGCGACGTTCTTGCCGTCGCTCAGTCCCCAGCGGGCGGCTAGTCGGTGGATGTGCGTATCGACTGGAAAGGCTGGGACCCCGAACGCTTGCGACATGACGACCGCGGCTGTCTTGTGGCCGACGCCGGGCAGTGCCTCTAGCTCCTCGTAGGTCTGAGGCACGACCCCATCGTGCAGCTCGACCAGCATCTCGGCTGCACGCTTGAGGTTTTTGGCCTTGGTCGGCGCGAGGCCGATCTCCTTGATGAGCTCGCGGATGGCGTCGACCTCGAGGGCGGCCATCCTGTGTGGATCCCCGGCGACCTCAAAGAGGGCAGGGGTCACCTCGTTGACCTTCTTGTCGGTGGTCTGCGCGGAGAGCGCGACCGCAACGAGCAAGGTGTAGGGATCGGTGTGGTCGAGAGGGACGGGCACCGTCGGGTAGAGGCGCTCGAGGATCTCGACGATTCGGGTCGCTTTTTCTGCGCGTTTCATGGCCGCTGGCCTTAGCACGATCCGACTCATCGTCGCGCGCAAAGATCAGCGCGCGCTGAGCCAGCGTCAGGCACCGGGTTTCTCAATGTCTTGGCTGAGGGCTCGTTTCGAGCCGGTTTGGTGAGTACGGTGCACGCATGTCGACATCCACGACGGCTTCAGCCGACAAGCAGCGCGCCCGACACGTCCAGACACCAGCGCCCGATAGACGGCATGCGCAGACGATCGGGCGCTATGGCTTTCGCCTCAGGCGATTCACAGGCCTGCAACACCACGCTGAGCGCCTCGACAAGCCCATCCGCATTGCCCACCTGACCGACCTTCACTGCGGCAAGGTCACGCCGTTCAAGGTCCAGATGGAGGCGGTCGCCATCGCCAACAGCCAGCGGCCTGACCTGGTCGTGCTCACCGGCGACTTCGTCTGCCACAGCCATGCCTACCTCGACCAGCTCACCGAGGTGGTCGAGAGCTTCAACGCGCCCGTGTTGGCCGTGATGGGCAACCACGACTACTGGGCCGGGGCTGCCGAGGTCCGTCGTGCGCTCATCAAGGGCGGCGCGGAGCTTCTCGACAACGCCAACACGGTCCTCACCCTTGGCGGACAGCGCCTACAGGTCGTGGGACTCGACGACGCGTACACGGGTCATGCCGATCGAGCCAAGGCCATTCGCGGCATGGATCTACGCCTGCCGACCCTCGGCCTGTCCCACATTGCCGAAGAAGCCGAC
This sequence comes from uncultured bacterium, assembly GCA_938040325.1. Lineage (GTDB taxonomy): Bacteria > Myxococcota_A > UBA9042 > PHBI01 > PHBI01 > CALHXW01. The sequence goes on from CALHXW010000053.1 coordinate 59,335, forward strand.
GGCCTCTGGCACTATGGCGTTCCGCTGGTCCTCAGCGGCCACACCCACGCCGGCCAGCTCTCTGTCGCCAGGCTCAACGAACTGATGATCGGGCGCGTTGCGGGGCATCGCTACGTCCACGGTCTCTATGGCGCCGGGGCTGGTGGAGACGAGCCCATCGTGACGTCGCCGGCAAATGGCGTGTATGTCGGCGCCGGCGTTGGCGCTGCGGTCATGCCGGTGCGCCTCGGCGACCGAGGCAACCGCGAGGTCACGATCTTCGAGCTCGGTGCCAGGCCAGGAAGCATCGCTGTGCACCACGATGCCCAAGTCGTGACCCCCGTCGCGCTCAGCGACGACGAGCGCGCGGAGCGGCGTGCCGCGTACGCACGCTATGAGGTTCGCCGCGGGGCGATGGACCGACTGCACCGAAAGCTTGAGCGATTCGAGCGCTTCAAGGACCGACTACGAGGCGCCGCCTGAGGTAGGCCCGGTTGAGCGGGTTGAGCTCTGGGAGCGACGTGAAGACGTCGAACCAGTTCGTGGTCCCGCCGGTCTGCATGACGTTGAGGCCGGCGGTGTCGATGTGCGCCTCGGTCGAGGGGCCCGCGATAAAGCCGGCGCCGGGCACCTCAGAGAAGAGCCCTTCGGGTGGTGGCCCGATCGGGACGAGTCCTAGCGAGTGGCCAATCTCGTGGGTCAGGATGCTCGCGACGGCGAGGCCGCCAAGCTCCATCACGGTGCTATAGACCTCGTAGCGGTTTTTGGTCGTGCCGCTGAGGTCACCGATGACGACATCGTCTTTGCCGATGAAGAGCTCGTCGCCGGGGGCATCGCCGAAGGGAGTGCCGCCAAGGTGGGGCATGATGTCTTTGGCCAGCAGTGCGCCCAGCGGCTCGATGACGATGCGTCGAACGAGCGCCGCCGGAAAGACGCCGAGCCCGTACTCCGTGTTGTCCTCGACTTCCTGGTTGTTCCAGTCGAGGAGCGCGCGACCGAAGGTTCCCATGTTCTGGTCCGACACCTGGCCATCGCCGCCCAGCGCAATCATGGAGAAGCTGACGCCGTTGAAGTCACTCGGGGAAGGCGCGCCGGGGTCGCCCTCGAAGACGATGCTGATCGGGATGGCGCCGGCGTCGGTCGGCTGGCCGTTCGCGTCGAGCCCGTAGATGCGGTTGGTCTCGCCGCGGATGCTGTCGATGAGCTGGTTCTTAACGGCCGCTGCTGCTGCCGCGTTGGTTTCGCTCATCAGGCCGAGCGCGAAGAACGCCTCGTCGAAGTCGGGCACGCCGTTGCCTTGGGCCTCAAAGATCGAGCGCACGCCGACCGTGCCGTCGGCGTTGTCGCTGAGCACGACCCGGAAGATGTCTCGCGAGAGGGTCACCAGCCAGGGATCGACGGTCACGAACGGGTCCCGCGCTGCATCCAGCGTGGCGGTGAGAAAGCTGACCTCGCTCGACGCTGAGCCGAAGGGGCCGGTGATGCTCGCGCTGCACGTGACCGCCAGGTCCTCCGGCCAGCCGTCGATGAAGGCCTGGCGCCAGCCATCGTCGGCTGTTGAAGGCATCGCAGCGAGCTCACCAACATCGAGGGGCACGTCTTCGCTGTCGATACAGTTGACCTCGAGCGTGTCCCAGTCCGCGGCGCCACCCTTAGGATCGACCCAGGCGTCGATGGTGAAGTCGTCGCGATTGACGCGCCAAAAGTAGGGCTGCAGCTCGCCGGCAGCGTCGGTGTAGGGCTGGCTACCGTTCATGGCGGCCGGCAGCTCGTTGATCGTGAGGAGAAAGGTTGGCGGTTCCTCAGGGCCAGGGTCGACGCCGGTGTCGACGCCCGTGTCGACCGCCACGTCTGCATCGACCTCGGTGTCGGCTTCAGCGTCAGGGGAGGTGTCCTCATCGGCATCCTCGTCGCTGACGTCTGGCTCGACGTCGCCGATCGGGACGTCGGAGCCCACGTTCGTGCTGGGGTCGTCGCTGCAGGCTGGCGCAGCGAGCGCGATTGCCGCGAGGGCAGGTAGAAGGTAGGTGGCTTGTCGCAGTCTCAAGATCGTCTCGCTGATCATCGCAGTGGGGAGGCGATGATGCGAAGGACGCCGGTGAGAATCAAGGCGCTTAACCGTGCTGCGAGCCTGTCCACGTTGCTTGCACAGCGACAGTTGCCGACGGAGCAGGACGGGTGATAACGCTGCTGGCTATGAGCGACCAGCGAACCTACCTGTCCGGCTTTGGCAACACCTTCGTCAGCGAGGCCCTTGCGGGCGCTGTGCCTGAGCGGCAGAACTCGCCTCAGAGACCCGCTCATGGGCTCTACGCTGAGCAGCTCAGCGGTTCGGCGTTTACGATGCCACGCCACGGGAACCTGCGAACCTGGCTCTACCGGGGCCGGCCGTCGGTGGTCCAGGGGCGCTACACGCTGGTCGAGCCGCCGAAGGGCGCTCGGCTGCTCACCGCACCGCTTGAGGACGCGCCACCGCCGGACCCGAACCAGCAGCGCTGGGATCCGCTCCCTTACCCAGAGGGCGAGGTCGACTTTGTCGATGCGCTCACGACGTATGCCGTCGCCGGTAGCGGAGCGAGCCACAGCGGTTGCGGGGTCCATCTCTTCGCCGCGACCGCGTCGATGGATGCGCGACGGCGCGCTTTTTATAGCGCGGACGGCGAGCTGCTGATCGTTGCCCAAGAGGGGCGCCTGGCGATTCGGACCGAGCTCGGCGTGCTGGACGTAAAGCCGGGGGAGATCGCATTGATCCCCCGCGGCATGAAGCTCGCAGTCTCGCTCCCCGACGACCGAGCCCGCGGCTACGTCTGTGAGAACTATGGAGCGCCCTTCGTTCTTCCAGACCGAGGACCGATCGGCGGCAACAGCCTGGCGAGCGCCCGACATTTCTTGGCGCCAGTGGCCGACTACGAGCTGCTCGACGAGCCTCATGAGCTGGTCGCAAAGTTTCAGGGGCGTCTCTGGCGCGCGGACTTGAGCCACTCGCCCTTCGATGTCGCCGGCTGGCACGGCAACTACGTGCCGTTCAAGTATGACCTCGCCAACTTCCAGACGATCGGGACCGTCGACTTCGACCACCCCGATCCCTCGATCTTTACGGTGTTGACGTCACCGACGCCGACGGTCGGGTTGGCGAACGTCGACTTCGTCATCTTCCCGCCTCGCTGGATGGTCGGCGAGCACACGTTCCGGCCGCCGTACTACCACCGCAACATCATGAGCGAGTTCATGGGGCTTATCATGGGAGCGTACGATGCCAAGGAGAAGGGTTTTGTTCCCGGCGGTGCCAGTTTGCATAACCAGATGTTGCCGCACGGGCCCGATGCGTTCGGTTATGAGAAAGCGGTTACCGCTGAGTTAAAGCCTGTGAAACTGGAGAACACACTGGCCTTCATGTTCGAAACGCGTTACCCGCAGATTGTTTCCGCTTACGCGAGTGAGCTTGATGGTTTGCAAGACGATTACATTGATTGCTGGCAAGACCTGCAACGCAATTTTCCCAAACAAGAGACAAACACATGAGCAAGGCGTTCGCATCCCGCGGGGATATGGCAGAGAAAACAGTATCGTTCACCGAGGTGGGCAAGGATTTATGGGCGTTCACTGCTGAAGGTGATCCGAACACCGGTGTCATCATCGGTGATGACAGTGTCATGATCGTGGATGCACAAGCCACTCCAAGGCTGGCAAGGCTGGTTG
>CALHXW010000054.1 GCA_938040325.1 uncultured bacterium
GCCGGAGCAGCCGTCACCGCTGTCGTTGTTGCCGTCGTCGCACGTCTCATCGCCGATGATCAGGCCGTCGCCGCAGGCCGGCATGCAGCCGACTGTTCCTCCTGCCGACGGGTCCGGATCGTACGGGTCGACCTCGTTGATCGGGCAGTCGAATCCGGTCTCGACCTGGCACTGATCGGTGCAGCCGTCGCCGTTGACGTTGTTGCCGTCTTCACAGCCCTCGGATGCAAAGACGAGGATGGTCATCGGAATTCCAAACGTGCGGCGTTCCTCTTCGAGTGGCTCGACGTCGAGGTTGGCTTGACCGCTAATAAATCCCTGGGTCGTGGGCAGCTCGATGTCGTACTCAAGCGTGATGGTCGTGCCGGTCCCGACGTTGGTAAGAGAGACAACGTTTGAGCCGGCAGGGCTGGTTAGGGTGGCGCCAGCAGGGATCGTGTCGGTGACATCGATGCTGGTCAGGAAGGTATTGGCCGTGATCTCAAGCTTGACGGTCATGGTCGAGCCGATCCGAGCAAGCTCGCGATAGGTGCGCTTGAGCTCGATGGCGGCAAGGTTGGTCGTGTCGACCGTGTTCGGAGGCGCAACCGCGACGACGCCATCCCCGCAGACCTCACACAGGTCACCGAGCGAGTTGCCGTTGTCATCGACCTGCTGTGGATTCGCCTGGTCGATGCAGTTGTCACAACAGTCCGGCACGCCGTCGGAGTCTGCGTCGGCGACGGTTGGGTCGAAGATGTAAACCGTTAGTTCGCGCGGCAGCAGATAGGGGTTGTTCACGTAGTCGTTGGGATTCTCCAGACGACGGTCCAGCATATAGATCTTACCGTCAGGGCCTGGCGCCCAGATCATGTCACCGTGGTTGCGTCCCGGCAGTGAGCCGTAGTTTCTGGGATTGCCGTTGTCGTCGGTGATGACCTCGGCGAAGTCACAAGTGCGCCCCCAGACCTTCGTAGCGCCGTTGAAGAGGTAGTAGCCCGAATCGAGCTGCTGATTGACCCCGGATATCCAGTCAGCGCGGTAGCGGACCAGCGAGTTGCCATTAGCCGTCTTCGTCGAGCGGTACTGGCTCGCCCTAGCGAAAACGGGTAGCGGCGTTGCGATCGACCAAGTGCCGGTCGCAGCCGACACGGCGTCGACCGTCTTGGTGTGGATCTCGACGTCCCAGATCTTGATTTCACCCCCGGCAGTGACAATGCCGTTGGTTCCGTCCGGCAGGACGATATCGCGCTCGCGAGGATTTGGAGCAGCAGCCGTAGGGCTCCATACCCCGCTGGCGACGTCGAACACCGCACCGCGAGGATCAACCTCTTCGCCATACCCGTAGGAGTCGCTTTGTGGTCCGACAACCAACCGGTCGTCGTACGTGAGTGTCATTCGGCCGAATGACTCGTTTGGAATGTCGTCGTTGCAACGGTGTCGCTCCCACGAGTTGTTGGCAATGTCGAACACTGAGACATTGCAAGATGCGCTGCTGGTGTACTGAGTGAAGAAGAGGACCTTCCCGGCAGACGTCTCCACAAGCTGACCTTGGGACATCCAGTAGGTAGGGCCGGCGAGGGTCGTCCAGCTGTCGTCGTTGCCGACGAGCGGCGTCCCGCCATCGTCGAGGCGAAAGCACGGCTGGCTGGCGCCGCAAACGAGCACGGTGCTGTCTTGCAGCTCGACTCCGACGGCGTTGGCTAGGCCTTCCGGCATCGGGGTTGGCATCAGCGACCATGTCTCGGTCGTCGGATCCCAGCGCTCACAGAATGCAGTCGCCGAGCCGACGGTCTTGTCGCCACCACAGACAAGAACAGAGCCATCTGTGCGCGGAATCAACGCCGGGTTTGCTGCCGCAATCGTCTTTGGCGACGTCTTCTTCCACTGGCTGTTGGCTTCGCCAAATCCGCACTGAGTGGGTTGGGCGTTGGCCGCCGTTGAGACCAGAAACGAGAGAGTGACCACTAGGCTGCCAAGACCTAGCGAGATGAGGGCACCGTGGGGCATCTTGCTCATGGGACTGCCACCGCCACGGTGCCCGTGATGGTCGTCCCATCGGCAGCGACTGCCTGGTAAAAGAGCGTCTCAGTCCCCGAGAACCCGGGATTGGGGAAGTAGCTAAGCTCGCCGTCGGGCTGCCAGACGGCGATGCCGTTGGTCGGCGGGGAGAGCGCCACAAGTTCGGCCCCTGGGAAGCCGTCGTTGTCGAGGACGTTCATTGCGCCGAAGTCGCCCATCACTGTCAGCGTATCCGGCGTCGCCAGGACGGTGGTCCCTGGGCCGCCGCCGGTTGGGTTGCAGACCACGCCGTTCTTGTAGTCTTGGAAGGCGTCTTCGCAGGCGGTGAGCGCGAGCTCGTGAGCGAGCTGTGCGGCCATTGCGCTGTTGTTGGCTTCGATGAGGCGCTGCTCGAGAGCCGCGACGGCACCGGCATCGCCGTTGTCGCTGCCGCCGCAGACGGCCGCCCAGACGGTCGGGTCTTGCCCAAGGTCGGTTGCAACCAGCCGGTCCTTGATGGTGATGGCGCCTTCGTCACCGAACACGAGCAAGTCGCCATTGGATGGCGCACAACCCTGTCGGTAGCTGCACCGCGTGGCGTGAACGCCATAGACACCGAAGAACGGGCCGGCTGCCGCTGTTCCTTCGATGCAGCAGCCCTCGCCGGCCGTGGTGTAGAGAATGGCGCTCGCTACCGACGCTGCGGGAGCGTCGACCAGGCTCGGTGCGATGACTTTATCCAGCCAAACGACGACTTCGTCGCGTCGGTCAACGCAGAGGCTGTCGGGACACTGACCGGTGAGCCAGTTGTCGAAGCACACGGCGGTAGGATGGCGCATGTCGCGGGCACACCCAACGAACATCGCCCAGGCCTCGGCCGACCAAGGGAGCCCGACCTCGAGCGATTCGGCCTCAACGGAGGTCGGGTCGATCACCTTCCCGTGGTTCGTGACCGCGAGCTGGCAGCCTGGACGGAGCTCGCAGGTGAGCGGCTCTGGGGACTGCGCGGTGACTTCCGAGCGCGGCCGAGCCTGCAGCGTTCCCGCGACGCAGCACGTATCGGGAGCCCAAAGGTTTGCTCGCGTTGGCGCGTTGAGGACACGGTCGACCACACGCACGTTCGACGCGGCGCGCAGCGTGAGCGAACAGCCGTCACGCACCTCGCAGCTGAGCGCATTGCCGAGGCACTCGGCTGCGAGCTCGGTGCTGGGTGAACCACCGACGCAGCAGCTGGCGCCGTCGATGCCGACAACGTCCGACTCGGCGTCGAAGCACAGGGTGCTCGCGCTCGCGCTGCTAGAGCCCACGACGAGCGTAGAGCCCATCGCGAGCACAGCCGCGCACGCGGATAGACGAATCCACGAGTTCATAGATTGTTCCCCTGGGGTCACCGGAACGGTGACATGACGGTAGGATGGGTTGCTGACGAGCAACCGACGAGATGCAGGAATTTTTGCGAGGTCCGTTGACCGTAGAGTGCATCCTTGGGGTTGTCAACGCGGCGAATGGCATTCACAAAAATCCAGCGGGTCGATCGTGGGCCGCTTTGACTAGGGAATATCGGGTCGATCCGCGCCGCGGCGTGATCGGGTGAGCCACATGGACCGGCAATGTGAGCAGCCGTCACACTGCAAAAAAAGTGCGAAGCGCGGTTCTGACTCATGTTGCAGCTGAATCAGACCGAGCGGTCGGTTCATCCGCTCAAGTCAGGCGGGGCAGCCGCGCCTAGTGCAGGCTAGCCCGGCTCCTCGTCGTCATCACTCTCGGACCGTCGCCGGCCGGCGTGCCTCAGCAGCGAGTGTGGGTGCCGCCTCGCGCTGCGAACGACGCGCGAAGGGCGCAGTGGCTGTCGATCTCGAGAGCGATCACTCAAGGGCTGGGTCCGTCATCTGTTCAGCCTGTCGTAAGTTGTGGACATGGGCCGCTCCAGCAGACCTCACGCGAGTCCCAGAAACCGCCTTTCCCGGCAACGCAGCTGGCGCTCCGTCGCAGGCTCAAGCGACGCGCTCCGCGCCCATGGCCTTCCAGCGGCGAAATCTCGACCTAAGGGTACCTGCCGCTGTTGTCTTCGGGCGCATTCGTCCATAGTGGGGAGGCCATAGGAGAGCCGCGATGAAGTCACTCATCTACGTCAGCTCAGCGATCCGCGAGTTCACCGCCGACGAACTTGCTGCGCTGTTATCGTCATGTCGCGAGCGCAACGGGCGCGTGGGCATCACGGGCATGCTGCTCTACCGCGGCGGTAACTTCATGCAGCTCCTCGAAGGCGATGACGTCGTGGTCGACACAGTCTACGCCAAGATCGAGCGCGATCCCCGCCACCACCAGTGCAGCGTGCTAGCGAACTACACGATGGAGCAGCGCATGTTCCCCGAGTGGACGATGGGCTTCCACGAGGTCGGGCACCCGCCTATGCAGGGTGTTGAAGGCTACAACGAGCTCATGCGTCGCTCGTGGACTGCCCACGAGCTCTTCCGCGACCCCTCGATCAGCCAGCGTCTCTTGCTGTCGTTCCGTCGCAACATGCGATGAGCGGTTGCGCGGCGTCAGCTCTTCGGAAAGTCGACCCACTTCATGGTGGTCTCGTCGACGAGACGCAGCCGCCAGCTACCCGCAATCTGGTCCCAGCTCAAGGGCTCGACGCTGTTGAATGCAGGGATTGCTTCGTGGGCCTCGCGTAGCCGGTAGCACGGGACCTTCGGCACGAGATGATGGATGTGGTGGTAGTTGATGCTGCCTGAGAACCACTCCAAGATCCGCGGCATCTTGATGTAGCTGCTGCCGTCGAGCGCCGCTGCTTCGTAGCTCCACTCGTCGCCACTCTCCCAGTACGAGTCCTCGTAGTGATGCTGGAGGTAGAAGAGCCACAGGCCGAACGTCGCTGCCACCGTGATCATCGGGACCCACAACAGAAAGAAGTTGCCGAAGCCAATGAAGCTTCCAAGGCCGACGGCCATGGCGGCCAGCGTCAGGTTCGTGAGCCAAACCTGCTGGCGCATCTCCTTGGTGTCGCTTCCCAGCGCAAAGCGGAACTCGATGATGAACAGGTAGAAGCCACCGAGCGTGAAGAGAATGAAGGGGTTGCGGTAGAGGCGGTAGCCAAACTGGGTCAGCTTGCTCGAGGCTTGGTACTCTTGCAGGGTCATGATCCAGAAGTAGCCAACACCGCGGTCTTCGACCTTTCCGCACTTGGCATGGTGGAGCGCGTGTCCGTAGCGCCATTGTTTGTACGGGGTGGCCGCCAGCATACCGGTCCAGAAGCCGACGATCTCGTTGACCCTGCGCGACTTGAAGAACGACCCGTGGCCGCAGTCATGGTTGATGATGAACAGACGCGCAACGATGCCGCCGTTGAGCGCTGTCAGGAGAAGGGTCACCCAGTAGGGGCCTTGGAGGCTCCAGATCATCGCGGCCCAGAGGCCAACGTGCAAAAGAAGCGTGTTCGCAAGCATCCACGTCGCGCGCTTGTCGTCGGCGACTCGGAACTGCTTCACCTGGGAGCGATAGCTCGCTTGATTCATGAGGTCTCGATTGTTTGTCAGCACGCACCGCACACGCGCGGGCCGTGTCTCGTTCGATCAGGACCGTAGGCTTCGCGGGCACGATCGGAAAGAAACTCCTCTGTCACGGCCTGTCAAAGCTCTGTCAAAGGCAGTGAGTTCAGTTCCTTACGGCTGGCTTGGCGTCGCTCGTTTGACACCGAGTGATCCGGAGGAGGGCTCTGTCGATGCGTCAGCGGTCGATGTGGCGTTGCGACATGGCTGTCGGTGCTACCCCGCACTTCTGACAAGAATTCGAGCGAGGACAAGGAGGTGCGGCACAGGTGGCGCGCTCAACGCGGTTCCAGCCGCCGCCGATCCGCTTGCTGCGCACGTCGAGATAGAAAATCATACAGATGTATGAATTTATCGGTTTACCGAGAGCGACCTGAGGTGTCTAAGCCACGTACCTCACAGGAGCGAAGCGATGAATCGATACCTAACGACACTCACGGTCGTGTGTATGGCGGCTGGCATCAGCGTCGGCACGGCACACGCACAGTTCGGCGGCCTGCCCAAGATTGGCGGCTCGAAGTCCTCAAGCCGCACAGCGGTCAAGACCGGTCCTAGCGATGCGCAGCGCGCGCAGTTCCGCGCCTGCGAGAAGGCTGGGCGTAAGGGCCTTGGCAAGGTGCCAACCCACTTCTCCGGCGAGAGCGAAAAGGCTGTCGAAGGTGTGTTGAAGCGCCTCGCGGAGGCCGAGGAGCAGCTCGAGGTCGCCAACGGCCACTGCGGCCCAGGCATCGCTGGGATGACGAGCGCTGACTCCACGATGGAGCGCTACGAGAAGCTCAAGGTCCTGATCGCCGACGCCCGGACCCAGTCGGAGATCATGAAGCGCTACGTGCCGCTCAAGAAGTCCGTGGGCAAGAGCGGTGGTCTGGACCCAGCGGCCGTGAAAGAGCTTCAAGATCTCTCGGCCGCCTACACCGCAAGCGCTGAGGGCAAAGACCAGGTCCGCTACGCCAAGGGCTGGGCCAACAAGGTCGAGCGACTTGCAAAACGCAACGACAAGAACAAGTCCGAGGCCGCGTCCCACCACGCTCAGGCCAAGGAGGACGCCGCGATGCTGGCCAAGCACGCCGGCATCGACGGGCTGTCGACGACGCTCGACGCGATGAAGCAGCACGCCCGTGGCGGCAACGGTCCGATTCCAAAGGAGCTCTACGCCAAGTTCGAAGAGCACCTCAAGACCGTCGAGGCGTTCAACCCGACCGCGCCGCTCTACTACCGTGAAGAGCTCAAGGCGCACCAAGCCTACGACGCGTGGGAGGGCGGCCTCGACAAGGCGGCGCCTGCGCTCGCGGAGCTCTACAAAGGTGCCGTCGTCGTCAAGGGCAAGTCCAAGGGCAAAAAGGCCAGCGTCACCATCAAGGCCAAAAAAGACCACTGCTACGTGAGCTTCTTTAAGTACACGATGCCGGGCGCTAACGAGGACATGGAGTGGACCAAGCCGCTGAAGACTCAGCAGATGCAGCGCTTCTACCTGCAGAACCTCGGCAAGGACATGCGCGGCAACGGCTTCTGCATGACCAAAGCTGCCTCGCTGACCTACAAGGGCAAGCTCAAGTTCACCGGCACCAAAAACCAGCTCCAATGGGTGGTGCTCGAGTGGCCCAAGACCGAGCTTCCGCCGACCTTCTTCGGCAAGCGCATCCGCTTGTGGGGCGAGAGCTGCGACCCCATCCAGTTCCAAGAGTCATGGACCAAGCCGATTCCCGGGACCGTCGCGCACCGTAAGCCCGGCGACATCAAGAAGTGGGACAAGGTCTGGGCCAGCGGCTGCGACGTCTCGCCTGAGACCGCGTCCTACAAGCCGTCGGCCCAGTACGGCAAGTGCACCCGCAAGGTCTACAAGGCTCACGCCGGCAAGATCGACCGTGCTGCGAAGGCTCGCGACAACGCCAAGACGCGTGGGGCGCTCAAGGCCGCGATTCGCTCCCTCGACCGCGCAAAGAAGGCGCGCGCCTCGGCCCTCAACAGCAAGTGCGAGCCGATCAAAAAGCGCATCAAGAAGGCGTTCGACAAGGCCAATGACGTCGTCGCCGACACGCTGATGGGCGAGGCCTACAGCGACCACATCAACAAGGCCAAGCGCAAGGCCGACGAGAAGGCTGCCCAAGCGCGACCCGTCGGCGCCGACGGCAAGCAGGACACCTACCGCGACCGCGACAAGCGCATCTACCGCATGAAGAACTACGAGCAGTACCACAAGGACAAGTAGGCGCGCGCAGTAGCGAGCTTCCAGAAGACCCGGTCGGCGACACGCTGGCCGGGTCTTTTCGTTGGTTCGGGTGCGTTGTTGCGGGTGACGATATTGTCGCTAGTAGCCTGTGTGGCTCATCGGCCACGATGCAGGTCATGAACACGACCATCCTCATCGACGCGATTGTCAAAGAGACCACGGCCCTTGTCGCCCAGCTCGCCACGACGGCGGGCGCCCGCGCGCCGCTTGCCCACGTCGCCGAGCAAGTCTTCGTGCACCTGGCGGCCGAGCTTGAGGCCCAGGGCGTCGCGAAGAAGGTCGCCGCCGACATGTTTGGGATGGTCCTGCGGACCTATCAGCGGAAGCTTCGCCGCCTGACCGAGTCTGGAACCGAGCGCGGCGTGACCTTGTGGGAGGCCATCTACGGCTGGCTAACGCAGCATGGTGAGGCGGAGCGTGTCGAGGTCATGACGCGCTTTCGTCGCGATGACGAGGCGATGGTCGCCGGGATCCTGCGAGACCTGGTCCAGAGTGGCGTCGTGATTGAGACGCGGCAAGGGCCGCGCATCAGCTATCGCGTGGCTGCCGCCGACGACCTGGCTGCGGCGGCCGGCCGAGAGCGCTCAGGTCGGGCCGACCTTGCTTGGGCGGTCATCTACACAGGTGCCGCGTCGACTCTGGAGACGCTCGCCGCCACGCTGGACTTTGAGCCGACCGAGGTCGATGCCGTCGTTGTCGACCTGGTCGAGCAGGGGCGCATCCGGCGCAACGGCGACGCACTGAGCTGCGAGCGCTTTGTGCTCAACACGAGCCCGGGCGCGGGCTGGGAGGCGGCCGTCTACGAGCACTTTCACTCGATGGTACAGACCATCATTCGTCGCCTCGGGGTGCCCGAGCCCGACCATCGCTACCCGGACGCATCGGGTGGCAGTACCTACACCTTCGACATCTGGCCCGGGCATCCGTACGAGGCCGAGGTGACCGCCAAGCTCAGCGAGATGCGACGGGGCCTCACCGACCTGCGGAGCCGCGTCATGAGCCACAACGACGAGCACGGGCGCCGACCTGGCTACGCCCGCGCGGTGATCTACGCCGGCCAACACATCATCGATCCTGCGCCCTCGAGCGCTGAGGAGACTCCATGAACCCTAAGACACTCACTTCAGCGCTGGTAGCTTTGGCTCTGACCGCGTGCCTCTCGGACGGCAGCGACGGTTCGAAGACCGACGGCGAGTCGCACTTCGCCATGCCCTGCGACACCAGCGCAACCTGTGGCAGCGAGCTTGCCTGCCTCTGTGGCATCTGCACGGTTGCTTGCGACACTCAGGCGGTGTGCGCTGCGCTGAGTGACACCTCGGTCTGCGCCCCAACGGCGGGATGCGATGCTTCGGCCATCTGCTCGCCGACCACCGATGACAACGTGGACACCGGCGATGTGGATGTCGAGCCGGAGACCACCAACGACTCTGGCCCCTCCGGGGGTCCGGTCTTGCAGCCGTGGATCTCGGGGAGCTGCAACAACAGTCTCGACTGCACCCGCTGTTCGATGCCTAGCGCTCCACCAGGTCCGGACATTGACTGCGCCTGCTTTGCGATCTGTCCAGCGGACGAGCTCGTCACGGTCGATGCCTGCGGCGACGCGTTCGACGCGTTGTCTGCCGTGTGCCCTGACATCACGCCGGAGTGCACCCTGACCGATGCCTGTGAGACAACGATCGGCGCCACCCCTATCTGCCACGAAGGCCACTGCGGAGGACTCTGGGAGCACACAGGGGGCGTCGACACGAGCTGCGAAGCGGACTCTAGGACGAACCTGGACCGCCTTTGGATCGACCCGCGCGTGATGCCCTGCGTTCACTCCCTCGCCGATCCCAGCCTGTTAGCGTTCGGCTATCGCGTCCTCATTGGACGCGACATCGACAACATCGTGCTTGAGCACGACGGCTGTGGGTTCGGTCCGCCCAACCTTCTCCGCACGGTGACGATCACCGGTCCAGACGGCTTCGAGTTCTCGGAGTTTGCGCCGGGGCCAAGCGATGGCGCCTGCGACCCAGCCGATCCAGAGCCGGGCTTTCTCGCCAGGGATGTGCTGAGCCACGACTTTGCCCTCGACTGGGATCTGAAGTCTGGCGGCCCCGAGTGGGACGACAGCAACGAACGGACAGTAGCAATCCCGGGCGCCTACACGTTCCGCGTGACGCTGAGCGGCTGGATCGTGCGCGACAATGATGAGCAGAGGCCCTTCCACGCGACCTACAGCCAGACGTTCGTCATCACAGAGTGACGCGGCCAGAGCGCGGTCGCTGAGTCCTCACGGTTGCGGACGGGTTCGTTGCTGGGGTGCCCGTCTCTGTGAGATAAGCGCCCGACGCTCCGACGCAGGCGGCCCCATGCAGTTTCGACCCTACGACCCTGACCGAGACCTCGACGCCGTGCGCCGGATCTGGCGCGAGTGCGGCTGGATCGAGACCGACCAAGGTGAGCGCGGCATGGACGCGTTCATCGCGGACGCCGAAGAGCG
>CALHXW010000055.1 GCA_938040325.1 uncultured bacterium
GGCGGCATGAAGGCGGCCGTGCCACGCAAGATGGCCCGTAAGGACATCAACAAACTACTCGACGCTCTGGAGCGCCCCGCGCTCACGTAGGCCGCCACCCACACCGCGCCCAGCCACGCGCTGGCGCCAAGGCCCGCGCCCGCGCCCACGCCCGGGCACGCGCCCACGCCCACGCCCGGGCACGCGCCCACGCCCACGCCCAGCCACGCGCCCACGCCCAGCCACGCGCTGGCGCCCAGCCACGCACTGGCGCCGAGGCACGCGCTGGCGCCGAGGCACGCGCCCACGCCCACGCCCAGGCACGCGCCCACGCCCAGCCACGCGCCCAGGCACGCGCCCACGCCCAGGCAGGCGCCCCCGCCCGCGCCCAGGCACGCGCCCACGCCCAGGCACGCGCCCAGGCAGGGGCCCACGCCCACGCCCACGCCCACGCGCCCACGCCCATTCGAAAGCCGGTCAGAGCCGGAAGCACCCAGCCCTGAGTCTAACCTCGTCGCGGCGCCCGGTGGTGCCGTCCGCGCGCCCTGCCAGCCGCAAGAAGCAGCGCTCCTCCGATCCACCAGGGCGCGAGCGGGGCACCGCCGCCGCAGTCGACGCCACCACGTAGGCGGCCGCTCGGTGTGCTCGGTTCGGGCGCGCTGGTGTCGTCGTCAGCGGCGTTCGGGTCGCGCTCGTTCGCGTCGACGCGGCCGTTCTGGTTGATGTCCTCGTCGCCATCGCTGACCCCGCCGCCATCGGTGTCGGCAGAGTTCGGATCGGTGGAGGTCTCCGGATCGGCGTCGCCGACAAAGCTCCCCTCCGTTCCGGCAAAGTCGAACCCGTTGGCGTTGCGGCCGCCTGCAACTGGCGTCACCACGCCAGCCTCGACACCGTCACGCAGGCCGTCGCCATCGGTGTCTACGTCGAGCGGATCGGTCGCTCCAAAGGGCAGCAGGACGCCCAAGCCTTCCACTTCGTCACCGTCGCCGAGGCCGTCGTCGTCGGTGTCGGCATCGAGCGGATCGGTGTCGAGTCCTGAGTCGAGGGCACCGGGATCGCCGTGGGTGATCTCCTCGGCATCCGTGAGTCCGTCGCCGTCCGTGTCTTCATGGTTAGGGTCCGTGCCAAGCGCTCGCTCGACGTCGTCTCCCAGTCCGTCACCGTCCGCGTCGACGAGCTCGACGTCATCACTGGCGTCGAGTGGGTCGAGGCCGTTGGCAACCTCCGTGCCGTCATCGAGACCGCCGTCGTCCGTGTCGACGTCGACCGGACTCGAGCCGTGGACCTCAGCCTCGGCACCGTCCTGCAGCCCGTCGCGGTCCGTGTCCTCATCGCGGGGGTCGCTCTCGCCGATGCCTTGCGTCCCAGTCCCGCCGACCACAAGCCCGGTGACCGCGCCGTCGCCGTTGTCGTCCTCGGCGCCGTCGACGAGTCCATCGCCATCGGTGTCTTCGTCATTCGGATCGGTCGTCGTCGCCGGGTCCAGGTCCACCCGAAACGTCCAGTTGCTGCCGGCGAAGTCCACCGCTGGCGTGCCGTCGCTGACGCCCGTCGCCACCGGCTCGTTGACGCCGACCTCGATTCCGTCCCCAACGCCGTCGCCGTCGGTGTCGAACGCGGTGGGGTTGGTGGGCGCAAAGCTAGCCACCCCCCCCATCCCTGACAGCTCGTCTCCATCGCCGATGCCGTCGTCGTCGGTGTCGGCATCGATTGGGTTGGTGTCGATGCCAAAGTCGAACACCGCGGGGGTTCCCGCCGCCAGCTCCATTCGGTCGTCGATCCCGTCGTTGTCGGTGTCGCTGTCTGCGGGATCGGTTCCAAGCGCGAGCTCGAGCGCATCTGAGAGGCCGTCGCCATCACGGTCGGCTGCGCCGTCATCGCTCGGGTCGTTCGGGTTGCCCTCACCCGGTTCGATGGCGCCGTTTTGGTTGGCGTCCTCCAAGCCGTCGCCGATCCCGCCACCGTCGGTGTCGACCTTGTTCGGATCGGTCGTCGAGAGCGGGTCCGCGTCGCCGACGAAGAGCACCGGGTCGGTGCCGACAAACACGACCTCGTCGCCGTCGCTGATGCCGCCAGCCACCAGGCTTGCGGCTCCCAGCTCAACGCCGTCAGTGAGACCGTCACCGTCGCTGTCACGGGCGAGCGGATCGGTCAGCGCCGTCAGCTCATCGCCGTCGTCGACGCCATCGTCGTCCGTGTCGGCGTCCAGTGGGTTGGTGTCGACGCCGTCGGTGTAGGTGGTCGGGCTCTCGCCACCACTGAGCTCGTCGCCGTCCTCGATGCCGTCTCCATCTGTGTCGGCGTCGTTGCGGTCGAGCCCAAAGCTGGCCTCGACTGCGTCCGGTAGTCCATCGCCGTCGGCGTCAAGTGTGCCGCCGTCGTCGGCTGGGTCGAGCGGGTCGTTGCCAATAGCGGCCTCAACGCCGTCCGGGATACCGCCGTCGTCGCTGTCCTTGTCGGTGGGGTCGGTGCCTCGGTCCACCTCGTCACCGTCTTGGAGTCCGTCGCCGTCGGTGTCTCCTTCGGTTGGATCGGTCTCACCAGAGCCTGGTGTCCCGGTGTCGCCGACCACCAGTCCAGTGACCGCGCCGTCGCCATCCGCGTCCTCGTCGCTGTCGGCCAGCCCGTCGCCGTCGCTGTCGGCGGCCGCAGGGTCGGTCGTGCTGAGCGGGTCGGCGTCACCGACGAAGCCGGCAGCAGTTCCGGCATACGCGACCCCCACCGGGCCGTCGCTCAAGCCGCCGCTGATGCCCTGCGTGACCCCGGTCTCAAGCCCATCGGAGAGCCCGTCTTCATCGCTGTCAGGGAGGTTCGGGTCGGTGCCGAGCTGCTCGACTTCGTCTCCGTCGCTCACGCCATCGTCGTCGGAGTCGGCGTCCAGGGGATCGGTCAGGTTCCCGCTCACCTCGACGGCGTCGCTGAGGCCGTCGTTGTCGGAGTCGCTGTCGAAGGGATCGGTGCCAGCTGCGAGCTCGTCGGCGTTGGCGAGGCCGTCGGCATCGGCGTCCGTGTCGTCGCTGGCGTCGGTTGGGTCGGTCTCACCGGGGTCGACTCGGCCGTTCTTGTTGAGGTCCTCATCGCCATCGGCAACCGTCCCGCCGTCGGTGTCGGCGTCGGTCGGATGGGTCTGCGAGGTCGTGTCAGCATCACCAACGAAGAGCGCCAGCGCAGTACCGACCGCACCAGCGGCGGTTCCTGCGCCAGGCACGACCAGGCTCACCACGCCCACCTCGGTCCCGTCTTTGAGTCCATCGGAGTCGCTGTCGGGGTGGAGCGGGTTGGTAGGGCCAATGCCGGTGAGCGGACCGCCGCCGAAGACCTCGTCGCCGTCGCTGATACCGTCATCGTCGGTGTCGGCGTCGAGCGGGTCGGTCTCGGTCAGCGGGTCGAAGAGTCCGTCGGCGCCCACCTCGGCACCGTCGCTGAGTCCATCGCCATCGCTGTCGGCGATGTCTGGGTCGGTGCCGAGTGCCGTCTCCTCAGGCAACGTCAGACCGTCGCTGTCGGCATCGCCCGGAGGAATGCAAACGCCCGAGACGGCATCACAGGTGTCGTCGCCGCTACAGTTGGCATCGGTGAGGCACTCGGCACAGCGGGGCACGCTTGAGTCGCACACGCCGGCCGAGCAGTCGGCGTCGACAAGGCAGGCCACGCAGATGGCTCCCGCGCCCGACCCAGCACACGCCGGCAGGTTCGCGTCGCACCCAGCGTCGAGCCCCGTCGCGGCGTCATCGACACACTCGATGCAGGTGTTGGTGCTCTCCTCACAGAGCTGATTGCCCGGGCAGTCGTCGTCGATCTCGCACGAACGGCAGCGCGGTGCCTGGGGGCCACCCTCGACACAGACAGGGTTGGTGTTGGAGCAGCCCGTGTCCAGCGCGCCCACAGGCATGTCGTTGACGCACTCAATGCACGTGCTGCTCGCTTGTTGGCAGACGTCGGACGGCGCGCAGTCGTTGTCATCGACGCACTCAACGCACGCGCCCGCGGTCGCGTCACAGACGGCGTCCGGGCCGCAGTCGCCATCGGCGGTGCAGTCGACACACGTGCCGTCGCTGCAGGCGTTGAGCACCGCGCTACACCCTGCATCGACCTGCCCGACAGCGGCGGTGTCGAGGCACACGGCGCACACGTTTGCGCCGGGATCGCAGACGCCCGCTGGGCAGTCTTGGTCGCTGAGACACACGACGCAGGTCCCCGACTGCACGGCGCAGCGCTCGCCGTTGTCACAGTTGGAGTCGTCGACGCACCCCACGCAGTCAGGCCCCAGCGAGTCGCAGACAGGCGCTGAGGCGCCGCAGCCGGCGTCGGTCGCCGATCCCGGAGCGCTGTCGACACATCGCACGCACGCTTGAGCGCCACTGCAGACATCGGACCCACTGCAGTCTGCGTTATCGACGCAGCCGACACAGGTGGTCTGCGCGGCG
Source organism: uncultured bacterium (assembly GCA_938040325.1). Classification (GTDB taxonomy): domain Bacteria; phylum Myxococcota_A; class UBA9042; order PHBI01; family PHBI01; genus CALHXW01. The sequence continues at coordinate 4,407 of CALHXW010000055.1, forward strand.
TCGCACACCGTTCCCGCGCCGCAGTCCGCGTCGACGAGGCAGTCGACGCAACCGTTGCCTGCCGTCGTCGTCTGACAGGTGGACGCTGCGCCCGAGCATCCGCTGTCGACACCGCCTGGACCTGCGTCGTCGAGGCACGGACGACAGAGTCCCGCGGGCACATCGCAGGCGCCAGCGGTGCAGTCGGCGTCTGAGAGGCATCCGACACAGCTGTTGGTCGCGGGGTCGCAGACCTCGTCGCCCTGACAGTCCGTCGTCACGGCGCACTCGGCGCAGCCCGAGACACCGAGGGCACCGGTCGGTACGCATGCGGGTGCCAGGGCGCTGCAGCCAGCGTCGATCGCCCCTGCGCCGTTGCTGTCGAGACACTCGACGCAGCGCGCGTCCGGGGCGCAGACGGCGCCTCCGTCGCAGTCCTGATCCCCGTCGCAGTCGACGCAAACCGGTAGGGCGCCGCTGGTGTCGCAGACGTTGTTCACCGCGTCGCAACCGCTGTCGACCTGTCCAGGACCGGCGTCCGCCAGGCACGGCGTGCAGTCATTGGTTCCGAGGTCGCAGACGCCTGCAGCCCCGCAGTCGTCGTCGCCAAAGCACTCCACGCAGCGATTGGTGCTCGCGTCGCAGAGCTCGCCCAGCGGGCAATCGGCGTTGACCTCGCAGTCGACGCACACCGAAGGCATGGCGAGCGTGTCGCACACGTTGAGGGTCATCGTGCAGCCTGGATCCACGTCACCAGGCCCTGCCATGTCGAGGCACCCGGTGCAGCTGTTGGTCGTGAGGTCGCACACGCCAGCCCCACCGCACTCGCTGTCGCTGAGACACTGCACGCACGCGTTCGTGACGGTGTCACACACGTCGCCCGCGCCGCAGTCGGCGGTCGTCAGGCACTCGACGCAGGCCATGTTGGCTTGGCAGATCCCGCTCGGACTCGCGCAGCCGGTGTCGACCTCGCCGGCCGGGGCGTCATCAAAGCAGCGCAGGCAGACGAAGCTCGTGAGGTCACAGACGCTGGGCCCGTCGCAGTCGAGCGCGTCCGTGCACTCGACGCAGGTAGGCGCGGTGCCGGCTTGCTCAAGGCAGACGTCGACGCCGCCACCACAGCCTGGGTCGGTCGCCCCGGGGCCCTGGCTGTCCAGGCAGGGAACGCACTGCTGAGCGCTGAGGTCACATGCCTCACCTGGGCAGTCAGCGTCGTCGACGCAGCCAACGCACTGGTCGGAAGCAGGGTCGCAGACGCCACTGACGCAGTCGGCGTCGTCGATACACGCCACGCAGCTCGGTGGCGTGGTGGACTCGTCACAGAGCGGCGTCAGCGTGCTGCAGCCAGCATCCGTCATCGCGCCGCCGGCGCTGTCGTGGCAGGGCTGACAGGTCGCGGTGTCGGGGTCGCAGACGTCGACGCCGTCACAGTGGCTATCAACGGCACACTCGACGCAGGCTTGGCTGGTCGGGTCGCAGACCAAGTCGCCAGCACACGGAGCACGACTGACGACGATGCCGTCAACGACAAGGTCGGCGCTCGTCGCGGAGCGCGCATAGGTGCAGCCGGGGATCAGCGCCCCGTCGAAGGGGTCGTCTCCGTTGCCGCTGGTTCGGACCTGGAGTGAGAGACCACAGGATGGCCCAAGCGCGGCGAACGGGCCCACCGAGACGGGCTGCCAGCCGGAAAAGCCTGGCTCTTGCACAGGAACGGTGAGCGCGGGGGCGTCGATGGTCTGGTTGCAGAACGTCACGCGCCAGCGGCCGTCGCTGCGGCCGAAGTGCTTGAGGATGCCCTGGTCGAACTCGATCTGATAGAGCGCACCAACGCTCAGGCCCTTGATCGTCCGCGTGATCCCTTCGGCGGTGGTGGTGCCGCCGATGGCGCGTGTGAACGTGCCGCCGTCGGATGAGGGAACCACCAGGTTGGCGGCGCAGTCGATCTTGGTCAGCGGCGAGCCAAGGCCGACATCAGGGTCACCGATGCCGTCCCAGTCGTCGGCCGTGATGGCGTTGGGCAGACTCAGGGTGCTCACGGCGCCCGCGTAGTCCATGCTGCTGTTGTACGACGAAGGCGGCGGCGACTCACAGACTTTGTCGTCGTCGATGACGTCGAGGAGCCCGTCGCCATCGGTGTCGAGACTGCACGCCGACAAGCGCACATCGTCGATGAGGTTGCCGAGGTTCGGTGTGGCTGCAGCCCAGCTCACGGGCTCGAATCGGAACTCGGTGGTGCTCTGGCCCGCTGGCACGACGTAGTTGCCCTCATACGTCTCCCACTGCGGCCCCGTCTCGGCCGTCGCAATGGTCACCCACGGCCCGCCGGGCGGACCGGCCCTCAACACCAGCGTGTCGGTTCCGGTCCGGCCGCGATGGGCAAACGACCACAGGACCGGGTTTCCAGGGATCGTTAAGATGGACTGCGAGAGGGTGTTGGGCTCGGTGGCATGAAGCTCTAGGAGCTGGTCGCCGTGGTCGGCGGTGATGCCGCTGTGACCTGTCTCGATCAGCTCAAACTGGCTCGGTGAGCGGCTGATGGACCACCCTTGTACCCAAGGCGTGGTGGTGACGGACCCGTCGAGCGTGCCGTCGCTTGGCAGCTCGAAGCTGCCGTTGGAGTTGACGATCGTTGGCTCGCACTCGTCGGCGTTGGCGATGCCGTCGTTGTCGAGGTCGCTGTCGACAGCATCGAGGTCGCCGTCGCCGTCAGCATCGAGGCAGCCTGGGTACGATGGACAGTCACGAAACGGGTTTGGTGCTGGGAGGGTGCTCGCAGGGCACTCCGAGCCGGTTGGCTCGACGATGCCGGCCGCCGTCACGAAGCGATTTCGTCCGCCGATGCAGTCCGGTAGCTGCAGCAGGAGCGGCAAGGTCGATGCCTCGATAACAGGCCCATCGAAGCAGATCAGCGTCACGTGGGCGCCGGGTTGGATGTAGATGGCCTCCTGCAGCGTCACGCTCCAGTCGACGTCCTCAAGGTCGGTTAGCGCGCCATCGAGCAGGCTGGGATCGATCGCTGGGTGGGTGTAGCTCGGAACGAACTCTGCAGGCGACACCGACGTCGGAAGCGGCGTGTCATCTCCGTTGAGCGGCGGCTCGCCGAGCTGGACGATCACGCGGTGCGCCACGCCGCTGAGCAGCGACTGTGTGACGCCCGTCGTGTTTTCCAGCGCCACGCAGATGCTGACGGTGTTCGGCGGGTCGTCCGTCGGGCCGCTGTAGACGCCGATCGTCAGCTGTCCCAGCGCCGGTGAGACCGAGCAGAGCGTGGCGACGAGGGACACGAGTAGGCGGAGCGGCATGGTGAGACTGGCCTGAGGTGGCCGAAGGCATCGCGCCACCGGCAGTGGGAGTGGCCGGCGGTTGTAACGCGTCCGACGGACGTCAGGATACGACGAGGCCAAGCGGAGTCAATGACTCGCGACGCCGACGTGTCGGGACCCTTCAAGAAGCCGGACGAGTCGCACAGCCAGCGCCGTTGTGGATCGGGTAGCCACAAGAGCCGCTCGGTCGGCTCCCAAACGTCAGTCGGTACGATCCACCGCGTCCCGACCGCGGATCAAAATGCGAGCTTTTGCGAAAAGAAACGAGCCCGGAGGGTGCAAGGAAGTACCCTCCGGGCTCACCCGCGCGCACTCTCCGCCGAGCGCGTCCGGGACCGAGGCGTTGCCTCACACTTATGTGAATACAGACGTCGCTGGTTGCGGTCACGCACTTCGCTGAAGCGGCTTCAACTCGGGCGGGTCCTCTCGGATCAAAAAAGCGAGCAAACGTAACTCGGGTGGCCGGTTTCGATGGGGTTGGCTGTTGGATGATCAGGCTTTGAAACGATTTTTCGCCCTCGGGAAGCTTGAGAAAACGCGAACTGTCTTACAAGCAGAGGTTTGTTGCGCCACTGCAGGCGCCCGACGCGCACTCCGCGTGGCTGTTGCATGGAATGCCCGTCGCGAGGAGACACGTCGCCGGAAGGGACGGCGTGCACTGAAAGACCGGACTGGGGCACGAGGGGGTGTTGGCCAAGTTGTCGATGCAGCTGCCGGCTGCCCCCGGCGCGTCGCACCACTCGCACAGGCCATTGCACGACGAGTTGCAGCACACGCCATCCGTACAGAAGCCCGTGCTGCACTCGGTCTCGTCGAAGCAAGGTGCGCCGCCGGCCTTCTGGGGGCGGCACTGGCTGACTCCTTGGTTGCAATAATAGCCGTGGAAGCACTCGCCGCTGCCTGAGCAGTTTTGGCTTGTCTTGGGTGAGCAGACACCACCGACATCGCAGTAGTTTGTGCCGGCGCATCCGCCGTCGACGTCCTCTTGTGCCGTGAGGTTCTGGCAGATCCCGTCCTCATCAAGCTCGCGACATTGCTGGGTTGGCAGGCAGGCCGTTGCTTCTAAGAAGTCGGTGCAGCGTCCGTCAACGCAGTAGCCTTGACCGCACTGAGCGTCGACTTCACAGAGCGCCCCTTGTTCACGCATGCAGACCCCGCCGAAGCATGCCTCGTCGCCGAAGCACGCGTCGTCGCAGCAAATGCTCTGGGTGGACGAGTTGCCGTCCTCGACGCAGTGGCCGCTGAGACACTCGGCGGCCGAGATGCAGGCTTCGCCACTCGGGAGTACGCACCCGCCGTTGCCGTCGCAGACCTCGAAGGCGCTGCCGCAGGGAGCGCCGAGAGAGGTCATGCCAACCGGCTGCGGCAAGCAGAGCCAGTTGGTGAACTCTGCGCACGCCACGCAGGCGCCGTCGCACTCGTCTCGACAGCAGATTCCTCCCGAGCTGCAGAACCCGTCGCCGCACTCCAGGTCCGACCCGCACGACCCGCCCAGGGGCTGTTCCGGCACACAGCTGTCGGCCGTGTTGCAGTAGTAGCCGTCTGGACACGCGCTCGCGCTGCAGTCGAGTCCCGTCTTGGACACGCAGATGCCGCCCATGCAGATGTCGGCGCCGTTGCACATGTCCGGCGGCGGCTCCTCTTCCTCGTGGAGCCCGAGGCACTGCCCCTCGGAACCGTCCTGGTTACACGCGTGGCACTGGCCTTGGCAGTCATTTTCGCAGCAGACACCATCGACGCAGGCGTCGGATTCGCACTGGCTGCCGTCGAAGCAGGGCTGGCCGTCCTGCAACACGCACACGCCCGCCTTGCACACCTCATTGTTGGTGCCATCGCAGCCAGCTGTGGGGCCATCCGCGCCGACGCACTGCCCGGTCGCGCAGGTATCGCAGATTCCGTCGCACTGACTGTCGCAGCACACGCCATCAACGCAGATCTCGGACTCGCACATGATGTTGCCTTCGCTGGAGCAATCGCTTCCAGACGGCAACAGCACCTGGCAACGACGCTGCACGGGGTTGTTGTCGCAGAAGTGCGTGTCGCTGGGGCACTCGCTGTTGCTGGCGCACGGCGTGTTGGTCTTGGTCCCGCAGGTGATTCCGGGAGGGTTGAGCGGGTACATGCACCAGAAGTTCCCGCTGCAGTTTTGGGCTTGTTGGTACGCCAGGTCCACGCAGGCTGTGCCGTCAACCTCGCAGCGCTGGCAGTTGTTGCAGTCGGTGGCGCAGCAACGCCCCTTGATGCAGTGGTCCGATGCGCACTGCGCGTCGAGCGTGCAGACGTCGCCATCGTCGAGCAGGCACTCGCCCGTCGCGCTACAGGTAAAGGGATCGTCGCAGTCCGGGGCCGTGCCGTCGACAACGAGCTGGCACTCGCCGGCCGGTGTGCAGACGTCGCAGGCCCCGTCGCAGCCCAGTGGGCAGCACTGGCTGTTGCGGCACAGCTGCGAAGTGCACTCCGCGTCATCGAGACACGCCTCGCCGTAAGGAGACTTGCAGGTGCGGTCGATCGCACACACTTGGGTGCCTGGGCACTCGTCTTCTGGATCCATGTTGATCGGCACGGCCTCGCAGAGACCAGTCGCGCCGCACTGTTCGCACAGGCCTTCGCAGGCATGCTCGCAGCACACGCCGTCGACACAGCGGCCGCTGGTGCACTGGAAGTCCTCGGCGCAGGCGCTGCCTAGATCCAGGGTGTCTTCGCACACGCCGTCGAGGCAGTGGAATCCAGCCGGGCAGGGCGCTTGGCTGGGTCCCGCCGCTGCCTCCCCACATGTGGCGCCGTCGACAAGCACGCAGCTGCCGTCGATCGAGCACCAGTTCGCGCCGTCACAGCCGCCGTCGGTGTCGAACGTGAAGGTCAGCGGCTCGCAGATCCCAAGCGCGCTAGGGCCATCGCAGACCTCACACGCGTCCGCACAGAGAGCATCACAACAGACGCCATCGGCGCAGAAGCCGCTGCCGCACTCGGCCCCGCCCCCGCAGGCGACCCCAAGGTCTTTTGTGCACTGGCCGGCGCCGTCGCAGCTGAACTCGCCCTCGCAGGGGGGATCGTTGTCCTCGCCGTCAACGATCGTCTCGCAGGTGCCCGGCGTCAGCAGACACGTCTGACACGCGCCGTCGCAGGCATCGTTGCAGCAGACATTGTCTGCGCAGTGACCCGTGCTGCAGTTGCTCTGCGGGCCGCATGGGAAGCCAGGCTTGATGGCGCACTCGCCGCTGACGCAGAGCCGCTGGATACCGCAGCCCTCGACGTCCTCGGTCTGGTCCGGCACGACGGTGCACATGCCGGTCTCGCACGACTCACACGGACCGTCGCACGGCGTGTTGCAGCAGGTGTTGTCGACGCACGGGAGCCCGCCTATGCACTGGCTGTCGTTGAGGCAGCTCTCGCCGACGCCGCCGGGGAGCTGGCAGGTGCCTCCAGCGCCGCAGAAGTACTCGCCCTCGCTCGGGCAGTCGCCCATGTCTGAGCAGCTAGAGCCGACCTTCGGCATACAGTTGCCGCTGTCATCGCACCAGTTGACGCCATCGCAGAAGTCGCGGTGTTCGTCGTTGGTCTGGGGGCTGCACTCGCCCAAGGTGTTGTCGGTGCAGGTCTGACAGATCTGATCGCACGCCGTGTCGCAGCACACGCCAACGCCTGGAATGTTCGTCCCCACACAGAACCCGGACAGGCACTCATCGAGGGTCGTGCACACCTGGCCGGTCTTCTTGAGGCACTGGCCGAGCGCGCCGCAGGCGAAGAAGCCCGAGCAGAGGTCGTCCTCGCCGGACTCGATTGGCAAGCAGGCGCCCTGGGCGTTGTCACAGGCCTCGCAGGGGCCGTCGCAGAGGCTCTCACAGCACGTGCCGTCGACACACAGTCCGCTGCCGCACTCGCTGTCAGTGTTGCAGCCGGTTCCGAGCGCGCTGATGCACCCGCCCGCCCCGTTGCAGACCGCGTCGGACCCGCACTCGGCGTCGGGGTCGTCGCCGGCGCTTGGGTAGCAGAAGCCCGTTGCAGGCTCGACGTCGCAGCGCTCGCACAGGCCGTCGCAGGCTGTCGAGCAGCACACACCGTCGACGCACTGACCACTCTGGCACTGGACATCGCTATCGCAGTCGGCCCCGAGCGGGATGTCGGGCTGGCAGACGGCGGCAGCGTCGCAGTGGAAGCCGGCCGGGCAGTCCACGCCGCCGACACAGCTCGAGCCCCCAGGCGGGCCGCAGGTGCCCGTCGTGTCGCACCACACGCCCACGTCACAGCGACCAGGGTTGTCGGTGCCCGTGACCTGCGTGCAGTGGCCGGGCGTCTGTCCATCGCAGGTCTCACAGCTGCCCGTGCAGGCGCTTGCGCAGCAGACACCGTCGACGCAGTTGCCTGAAGCGCAGTCGTCAGGCCCAAGGCACGGGTTCGCCAGGTCGCGCTTGCAGGCGCCGACATCGTCGCAGGTGTTCGGCAACTGGCACTGGTCCGTCGTGGTGTCGGTCTGAGTCGTGCAGGTGCCCTTCGTGCCCGCGAGGTTGCAGTGTTCGCACGGGCCGTCGCAGCGTTGGTCGCAGCAGACGTCGTCTTCGCACTGGCCGCTTGCGCAGTCGCTTGGGCCCGTGCAGCTGGTGCCCGGGACGCTGCGGCAGATGCCGTCAGCGCAGGTTTCGGTGGTTCCGCAGGCATTCTTCGGGTCGGTGCCGTTGGCGACCGGCCGGCAGGAGCCTTCCTGGCCCGCTGCGTTGCACTGCTGGCAGCCCTGGTCACACGGCGAGTCGCAGCAGAAGTCGTCGACGCAGTTTCCGTCGCTGCACTGCCGATCTCTGTCGCACGCGGCGCCGGGGGCCGCTGCAGCCGCGCACTGGTTGTTGTCGCAGAAGAAGCGGTCGGCGCAGTCGCTGTCGTCGTCGCAGCTTGAGCTGAGCTTCGGAACGCAGCTCGCGTCCGGGTTGCACCAGTCGTCGCCGTCGCAGCGTCCGGGGTTCTCGTCGTCGACAATCGTCGCGCACAGGCCGACGTTTCCGGGGATGTCGCAGCGCTGGCACGGGCCGTCGCAGAGCTCTTCACAGCACCGGTTGCTCGTGCCCATCACGCAGTAGTTCGAGTCGCAGTCACTGTCCTGGCCACACGACTCGGTCGTGCCGCTCTCGCAGATCGCGCCGCCGTTGCAGAACGCAGGGTCGGTGCAGCCAAAGTCTAGGTCTTCGCCGCCGAACTGGCCGGTACACACGCCCGCCACGCAGGACTCGCATGCACGGTCACACGCCTGGTCGCAGCACATTCCGTCCGCACACGCACCACTGGCGCAGTCGCTGTTGAGCGTGCAGGTCTGTCCGTTCGGTTCGCCACAGCCCCCGCTTCCGTCGCACACGAGGCCGCCGCAGAGCGGGTCTGCGTCGCCCTCGGGCGAGCTCTCGCATCGCCCGGCGCCGTTGCACTCCTCGCAGGCACCGTCGCAGGCGTCCTCACAGCACACGTCGTCCACGCAGCGACCGCTGGCGCAGGCAGCGTCGACGGTGCAGCTGGTGCCGAGCGCCGCCTCAGGCTCGCACACCGCGTTTTCGCAGAAGAAGCCGTCAGGGCAGTCGTCGCACGGTGAGCCGACGACCGGAACGCACATCGAGTCGCCGTCGCACCACATCGCCCCGTCACAGCGTGGTCCTTGTGCGGCTGTCAGCGGCACGCACGCGCCTGTCGTGCAGCTCTCACAGTCACCGCCACAGGCAGCGTCGCAGCAAACGCCCGCCACACAGTGGCCGCTGCTGCAGTCGATCCCGCTGTCGCAGGGCTTGCCGTTGTCGAGCCGGCACGCGCCTGCGCTGTCGCAGCGAAAGCTTCCGTCGCAGGTGTCGGTGTCATCGGCATCGGTGACTTGGGTGCAGACGCCGAGCTCGCTCGGAGCATCACAGCGCTCGCAGACTTGGTCGCAGCGGCTGGCGCAGCAGACTCCGTCGACACACATGGCCTGCTCGCACTCCGCATCGGCGCCGCACGTGGCTCCAGCAGCCTTGACCGGCTGACAGCTCTGACCGTCGCAGTAGTGCGCGTCGGCGCAGTCTCCGTCGTTTGCGCAGCTCGTTCGACAGCTGCCGCCCTGACACCCAAAGCCACCGCAGTCGCCTGTCGCAACGCCGGGCAAGCAGCTGCCCTGTCCGTCGCAGAGCGGCGCGGCAATCGGCGTGCCGCCAACACAGTCCCCAGCACCGCACGCGACGGTTGCAGCAGCCAGCTCGCAGGCGCCAGTGCCATCGCAGCTGCCGGTTTTTCCGCACCCGGGCTCGGTGTCGCAGCTGCCGAGCGGATCTGTTCCCGCTGCGACCATCGCGCAGGCTCGGTTGCCGTCGCACGCCACGCAGGCGCCGCACTCACCGTCTGGATCGGTATTGGCGGCCGCCGCCGAGCACGTCCCCACGCTGCCCGCGAGCGCACAGCTCTCGCAGGGACTGTCGCACGCGCCGTCGCAGCAGACACCGTCGACGCACACGCCGCTCTCGCACTCGCCGGCGCGCTCGCACGTCACCGCGTTTGTCCGCAGCGGCAGGCATGCGCTGTCGTGGCAGAAGTAGCCGCTCTGGCACTCAGCATCAGCCGCGCAGCTGGTCCGGCACGACTGGGCATCGGCACAGCCAAGCCCGCCAGCACACGGCAGGCTGTCAGGAACGCTGCACTCGCCTTGCCCGTCGCAGCTGCCGCCGAACGTCACCACGCCGGCCTCGCACTGGTCGCTTCCGCAGGCCGCACTCGGCGCAGCGACCGCACACGCGCCTTCGCCATCGCAGACGCCGGTGGTTCCGCATGGCGGCATGTCGTCGCAAGCGAGCTTCGGGTCGATGCCGGCCTCCACGTTTGCACAGCCACCCGCACCGTCACAGACCGCGCACTCTCCGCAGTCGTTGTCGGGATCGGCGCCTTCTGCGGTGGGTCGGCACGTGCCTTCAAGCTGCGGTGCACGGCAGGTGTAGCAGGCATCGGTGCAGGCCGTGGCGCAGCAGACGCCCTCGACGCAGAAGCCGGTCTTGCAGATGCCGGAGGTCGCGCAGGCTGCGCCGATCGGCCGCTTGCTGTCGCAGTCCTCGCCAGCGCCGTCACAGGGATCGCAGGCGTCACCAACCCCATCGGCATCGGCGTCTTCCTGCGCAGGGTTAGGCGACTCTGGGCAGTTGTCTTCGGCATCAGGAGTGCCGTCGGCATCGATGTCGCCGTCTGGATCGTAGTCGGCGCGGGGCAGGTGGCTGCAGATGATGACGCAGACGTCCTCGGTGGCTGGGTCCTGATCGACGCACTCGCCGTCGACCGCGCAGCTCTCGTCTTGTTGCTCACAGTCGCCATCGACGCAGGCAAATCCCGCGCGGCAGTCCTGGTCGGCGCTGCAGCTGGACGCGCAGTCCGTTGCGTTGGCACAGCCAAAGCCGTTGCAGTGGCTCCAGCCAAGCTCGACGCAGGCGCCCTCGCCGTCGCAGGTTGCTGCCGGTCGCACGAGGCCCTCGGAGCATGCTTGCGGCTGGCACTCGACGCCCTGGGGCTTGCTGGCATCCGGCGTACACGCCCAGTCGTCGGGACCTGCGCAGACCTTGGTCCCGGTCACACAAGGGAGGCCGGCGAGTGCGCATGCGCCGCCGATGTCCCACTTCTCGTCGGTGACGCCGTCGCAGTTGTTGTCGAGGCCGTCGCAGACCTCGGGCCCACCGAGACCGATGTCCGGGCGACCGTCGTCGCAGTCGCCAAGCACCGCTGCGGTGTATGCACCGGCCGGTTCGCAGAGGCACTGGCTGTCGGCCGCTGCGCCAAAGCCGTCGCCGTCGCTGTCGCGGTACCAGACCTTGCAGCCCTGGGCATCGGCTTCGTCCACCTCGCCGTCGCAGTCGTCGTCCTCGCCGTTGCAGGTCTCCAGCGTGCCTTCGCAGCAGTCCGCCGGGCATGAGCGCGAGTCCTCTGCGAGCAGCGGGCACTGGCTGCAGACGCCGTCGCCGCAGGAGCCGCAGTCGATCGGGCAGTCATGAAGGGTCTCGCCCTTATCGGCTTCGCAGATGCAGTTGCCGCAAAAGACGCCGCAGTCGCCGGGACAGAGAGCAGGGCCGCCGTCGGTGCTCTCGCAGATGCCGTTGCCACAGACCTTCGTCTTGCAGTCTTCGGGGCAGATGCTGGGGTTTTCCGGGGCCTCGCAGACGCCGTCGCCGCAGGCCGAGCCGCAGTCCTTAGGGCAGGTATCTGGGTTCTCGCCGCAGCCGTAGCCGAGGCAAAGACCGTCGCCGCATCCTGCCGCGCCAGCTTGGTTGCCGCAGCAGTCGATGGGGCTAGTCAGCGGGTTCTCGCCGCAGGGCGAGCAGGTGCCGTCGCCGATGACGAAGCAGTCGCACGGGCATGTCTCGAGGGTCTCACAGGTCGCGTTGCAGACGCCATCGCCGCACTCACAGCCGACCACCGGTGGGGTGGTGTCCGTCTCGTCGCAAGGCGGGTCTGGGCACGTCGCAGTGTCGCTGCTGGTGTCGGTGGTGTCTGACTGGCTGGGGCTACAGCCGACGACGAGAAGCGCCAGCGCCGTCGCGAGCCCGCCGAGCAGTCGGCGAGTCGGGTGGTGAACGGCTGTGGTGGTGGTGCGGCGTGGACGAAACATCGAAGCTCCGAGACTCGAGGTTCAACCTGATGAGACGACCTAAACCGCTGTGGCCTTGAGCGATTTAAGCGTTCGAAATCAAAGTCGTTGCGAGGTGTTCTTGTCGCGTTGCCGTACGAATCGTCACAAGACCGCCGTCCCCGCGGCTTCGGGGACTGCGCGCTGCACCATCGCGGAGCCGGTCGGTCGCGAGGTTGTTCGAGTGCGCCGCGATCTCTTGGGGGCTACCGCGATCGTCATCCGCGGCATGCGAAACCTGAACAGTGCGGGCGCAGCGTTCGCGGGAGCACGGTCGTACCTGCACTGCAGATCTGCCGGCCGCGGCCGGATTCTTGTGAGCACACTCGGCTTGGCGGAGTGCGGCACAACGCGCGTCCTCTGCCGAGAGATTGAGCCACTCTTGGAGGGTCGTGCTAATGACTCTCGGAAGCTGCTTTTGAGGAGACAACGATGACGCGACGTACTGGCTCAACACTGCCCCGAGGGCATCGGAGCTTCCTGCCGAGAGGAGGGCGCTTTTGCGCCGCGCTCGCGAGCGTCGGCCTACTCGTTGGCGGCTGGGGCTTGACCGGCTGCGCCGACTGCAGCTCGAAAGCCGTCGAAAATGATGACGCGTTTCGCGAGCTGGCCGAAGACGCCGTCAAGATAGCGAGCAAGCTGCGCGGGCTGGCGTTGCCGGAGGGAGGCGTCAACCACAAGGTTGCGTCGAAGGCCGACGTTGTCGCCTACATCGAGAAACGCATTCAAGACACGGGCGCCGAGGCCATCTTCCGCGACCAGGCGCATCTGCTGGAGGACTTTGGGGCCCATCCCGAGGGTGTCGACCTGAGCGCAGCGTTTGTGAAGGCTGCCGCCGACCAAGTGGCGGGGTTCTACGACTGGGAGACCAAGACCCTCTACCTGGCGGACTGGATCCCGAGTCTCATCCAAAAGCCCATCATGATTCACGAAGCCACACACGCGCTGCAGGACCATCACTTCGGGCTGGCGCGCTTCATGGAGCCGATGATCGGCTACGGCGATCCGCAGGCCGCCGTCCAGGCGCTGATCGAGGGCGACGCCACCTTGGTCATGGTCGATGCCATGGCCGAGCAGACGGGCATGGGGCGCGAGATGGTGCGCGACCAGGTCGCAGGCTCGGGCGAGCAGGCGAGTGCGGCGCTTGGGGACGCGCCGCCGATCATCGGCGCGGTGCTCACCTTCCCGTACTTCACTGGGCTGAGCTATGCGTCAGCGCTTGAGGCCGACGGCGGCTACCCCACCATCGACAAGGCGTACCGTAAGCTGCCGCTGTCGACGGAGCAGGTCATCCACCCGGAGAAGGCTTCGGGGGATGGCATCGACTACCCGCGCGACGTGACCTTCGAGCTGCCAGAGGCCTTGGCCAAGGCAGGCTACACGTGGGCCACCAGCGATATCCTGGGTGAGTTCGGCGTGCGCTTCATCATCGAGCAGGGACAGGAGAAGAGCGTCGCCCAGGCCGCAGCGGCCGGATGGGACGGCGATCGTGCGGTGCTATTGCGTCACACATCGGGCGCGACCGTGAGCCTTCTCGCGTCGGTCTGGGACTCCGAGGCTGAGGCGACGGAGGCCGCGAAGGCGCTGCGGGGAACCAAGCTTCCACCCGTGGCCGTGGTGCAAGCTGGCGACAGGGTCGTCGGACTGTGGGGACAGCGCGTGGCGAATGCCGAGGCGATCGTCGGGGAGCTGGCCAACGTCATGAAGCTGACCGAGGTCTTTACCTACGACTACTACGTCAAGGCGTCGGCCGATGCCGCCGCGGCTCGGAAAGCCGCCAGCACCCCGAAGACGCCGGCTGTCGCGAAGTGAGCCGGCTTCTTGTCGGCGCTCTGCTGGTGATGAGTGCGGTTGCTGGGTGCGGCAACGACGCGGCCGGTCCTGAGCCTTGCGACGTGCCGGTCGTGGAGCTTGCCGGGACCGGCTCAGTCGCCCTCAACGAGAGCTACGTCGTGAACGTCACATCATCGGTACCGCTTGTGGGCGTCGATGCCGCGGCCCACGTGGCGCTGAGCGTCGAGGCGATGCTTCGTGTCGAAGGCGGCGGGAGCAGCTGGACGATCACGGTCGACGGCGCCCCTGTTGGCGAGCACACCCTCACGGTTGGCGGCGAGCTTGTCGGCGTGGAGTGCCAGAGCACCACGCCGGTCGCGCCCGCGAACCACACGTTTCGCGTAGACGGACCCGCTTGGGCACACGTCGGGCCGGTGGTGTTTGGCGCGCCGGCAGCAACGCCAACGACGCCGCTCTTTGCAGACATCAGCGATGCGTCAGGGATCTCATCAATCGGCGCGCTCACTGGCCGTGCGATGGTCGTGGACTTCGACGGCGACGGGCGCGACGACATCGTGACGTTGCCGACGACCGTCCCTGAAGCCGCCCCAGGCGAGACGCAGCAAGCGATGACGCCGACGTTCATGCGGAACGTTGGCGACCAAGACGGTGATGGGGTCGTGGACTTCGTGGACGCGTCGGCGGACTCCGGTATGAGCGATGCCACCATGGTGGTGATGGCCTTCGGCGACCTCGACAATGACGGCGACCAAGATGCTGTCTCAGCCTACGGGTTTCGCGCGGCGGGTGGTGAGCATGGCGTCTGGCTAAACGATGGTGCGGGGGGCTTCACCTTCGTCGGCCGTGCTGGACTTGCCGCCCCAGAGATCGGTCAGGCAGCTGCTGGCACGGTCTACCAAGAGCCAAGCGCGATCGCCCTGGCGGACTTCAACCGCGATGGCCTGCTCGACCTCTACCTGGGCCACTGGTCTGCTGGTGATGTTGAGGGCGGCTTGTACGATCCGTCCGCCGACGTTCTCTACTTGGGCGACGGGGCTGGTGGCTTCAGCCGCACCACCCTTCCTGACCAGCACAACCCCCTGACGTCGCAGGTCAACCCCGCAGACGCCGGGGTGCCGCGCCGGGCCTATGGCTTGGCGCTCGGCGATATCGACGACGACGGCGATCTCGACCTCTTCGTCAACAACTACGGGGCGGGTCGTCCTGCGGCCGGCTCCGCTCCCGTGTACTGGGACCACAACCTGCTCTGGCGCAACGACAGCAGCGTCAACGGACTCCAGCTGACCGACATTGGAGAGGCTGCTGGCGTCGCGGCGACGACTCGCGGCATCGGTGGGGTCGAGCAGGAGACGCCTGTCACGATCGGTCAGACCACGTATCCCGGGCCGATCGGCGGCAACGGCTTTGGCTGTCAGTTTGGCGATCTCGACAACGACGGCGACCTCGACCTCATCATCGGTACCATTGCCCATCCGGACTACCCGCAGAGCGACCGGACGATGCTGCACTACAACCAAGGCACCGACGCCAACGGCGTGGTCATGTTCAGCGAGGAGAGCGCCGAGCGCGGCCTAGAATACTACGAAGACGAGCTCCATCCAGCCCTCGTCGACATCGACAATGACGGCCGGCTCGACATCGCCATGTCCAGGTTGCGTGGTGGCTCGAAGTGGGAGGCCTACCTCCAAGGCGCCGATGGAACATTCGGGATGCTGACGTCGACGGACAGCGGGGTGGACATCGAGCGTCCAGGTCCGACGCTGTGGCTCGACGTCGACGACGACGGCGACCTCGACTTCTTTATGGCCAAGGGCGCCGGCAGGCTCTTTGAGAACCTTGCGGGCACCGGCAACGCGTCGCTGCAGCTTGAGTTGGTCGGGCGCGACGGTGGGGACGCAACGGGCGCCCGCGTGACGCTGACCTCGTCGGTCGGTACCCAGGTTCGCGAGCTGGTCGCGACCAATGGACACTACAACAGCCAGCTATCGCAGCGTCTCTCGTTCGGGTTGGGAGGCGACTCTGGAGCCCGCGACGTGCGTGTTCGCTGGCCAGACGGCAGCGTCGAGACCCTCGGCGACGTCCAGGCCGGACTCACCCTTCGCGTCACGCAAGGGCAGGGCGTTGAGATCGCCTCAGACCGCCAGGGAGCGAGCGAGTAGCAGGCCCGTAGGGAGTCAGGAGGGGCGCAGCTCCTGAGTGATCTCAGATCAACAGGAGCTGTGCCCCTGGGACCCGCGTTGAGCGCATCGCAAAGTCATCAGATTTCGCATTTCCCGGCAACGCTGCTAGCCGACTTCGGCAACGCTCTGCTTATTGAAGTGGGCCGGGATCTCAAGCTCGCGGGTTCGGCGTCGAGCCGTCAGGTCGATTGGGGTTCCGGCAACCCGGACGCCGTCGCCGGAGGTCTTCGCCGCGTACATCGCGCGGTCGGCTGCGGCGAGGAGCTGCGCGGCCGTGGTGCCGGCGAGTGGGTAGGAGGCGACCCCGATGCTGACCGAGACATGGACGGTCTCGCGAGCACCACGGAGGCTCGTTAGCGACAACGCCGAGGCAACCGAGGTCCGGACGGCCTTCGCCATGTCGGAGAGCGGAGCACTCAGCGGCAGGTGGGCGCACAAGCAGACGAACTCGTCGCCGCCAAGGCGCGCAATGAGGTCGGTGTGGCGCACGCTCGCGCGAAGGGTCGTTGCTACGTGGCGCAGGACACGGTCGCCACCTGCATGCCCGAAGGTGTCGTTGATGCGCTTAAAGTGGTCGACGTCGACCAACGCGATGGCAAGGCCTAGCTCGGACGATGGTGCGAGCTTAAGCGCGTCGACGAGGGCCAGGTTGAGGGCATGACGGTTTGGCAGTCCGGTCAGCGGGTCCGTGCGCGCGTCCAGCTCGAGACGGCGTCGCTCCCCGTGACGAACGACGCAGCGTTGGGCGATCGCAAAGAATGCGTCGGCGGGGGTCCCGACCGGTAAACACTCCTGTGCGCCAGCTCGGAGGGCGTCCGTCGTGAGCGCGCTCGTCGGGTCGGGCGCCATCAAGATGACGGCCGAGCTCGGTGCGGCCCGGCGGACCGCCGTCACCATGGCCAATCCAAGCGTACGACTTCCGCCGCCGTGTACCACGACCGCGTCGTAGTGCTCGGCAGCCACGACCGCCAGTCCATCGCTGGACCCCCAGAACGCTCTGAGGTCGATTAGCGGGTGGCTCATCCAGTCCTGTCGTGTCGCGTCCAGGTTACCCATAGAGGCGATTCTCAGAATACGGCCGGTCATATCAAAATCCCGTTTCGACGTTGAAAAGACACCCCAAGAGTACGCGGGTTCCGAAAAAGTCGCGAATTCGAGAATGCGTTGCGGTTACAGTTGAGTCCGAGCGCGCTCTGGAAGCCGGCAACGCCTCGGTTTCGCGCATGTTTCGCTGTCGATACTGCGCTGCAGAAAAGGGCGGCGGCGGCGATCGCGACGGGCGAGACGCCAACGTGTCAGCGCACTTGTTGGTTGTGGACCGATGGCTGCACGGACAATCCTGCCGCACTGCGCAACCGCGTCGGTGAGGTCGGCGGCGGCCTGTGAGCCATCGCGGCGGCTTGCTACTCGTCGCTGAGCTGGGTCACGTCACGCAGCAGCATGATGGGGCGGCTCAGCCGTCGCCGCGCTCGGTCGAGCGCCTGGTCGGCGCTGGCCATCAGCTCGTCGACGTCGGTCCCATGCCTTGGGTAGAGCAGCATCGCGCAGCGCACATCGAACTCGGCGCGGGCGACGCCAGGCGTGTCTCGAAGCGGCAGCGTGATCGATCCGGCCAGTGCGGTGCCGACACGCTGGGCGAAGCGCTTGAGAGGCGCGTCGCGCTGCTGGCGGGGATAGAGGCAGGCAAACGTCTCGTCGCCAATGCGGGCGACGACGTCGCCAGCGCGTACGCACATGGCCAGGCGCCGGGCGACCTCGCGGACGACTTGGTCGCCGCCGATGTGTCCGAAGTTTTGACGGATGTCGTCCATCCCCTCAATCCCGATGATGCCGATCGCGAGCAGCTCATCGTAGCGCGCTGCGACCTGGATGGCGTCATCGAGCTGCCGCTGGAAGTAGTCGCGGTTAGGTAGCTCGGTGAGCAGATCCGTCAGTGCTGCGCCGACGATGGTCGCCTGCAGGTGCCGTCGCTCGATGGCGAACACGACGGCTCGGGACAGCCCAGGCAATCCGGCGTCGGATTTAACCACGCAGTCTTGTGCACCGAGCGCGAGTGCATGTTGGCCCAATGCCTCATCGTCTCGCTCGGTCAACCCGACCACGGCGGCGTTCGGCGCGGCGCTCACCAGCTCTTCGAGCGCATCGATGCCATGGTCGCCGTCGAGCTCCACCAGCACCGCGTCGTAGTGGCTCGCGCGGGTACGCGACAACGCGTCCCGCAGCTCACGCACGCGCTCCACATGGAAGTGGCGTGAGCTTGGAACACCAAGTGCGGCAGTGATTTGGTCGGCGGATTGGTCGTTCGCGGCGAGCGCCAAGACCTGTAACGAATTGCTAGGCATCGAGCTTGAGGAACTCACGGAGTGTGTCAGAGGTGGGAACCCCTCAGTGGTATGAAAAAACCAGCCGTTGGTCTCGTTCGCGTCCAGTCTCTGCTCTGGGCGATAGAAGAATTGTGAGCGCCGATCGGCACTTGTGATCCGGCTTGGTGGTCAAGAGTGGCGATCTTTTGTGCGCGCGCATGGCAACGGGCCGATCGGCAGCTCTCGTCGGGCCGCGTGTCGGGTTCAGGTCAGCTGCTCGAGCCACTGATGCAGACGAGTCTCCGCTCGATCGAGGTATCCGGGAGCGATCGCTTGGAGGTGAGGGCGTGGGTCGCCGAGGAGGTGGTCAAGCAGCACGAGCTGGCGAACGATGACGAACGCGTCGATGGCGCGGGGATCCTCGCTGAGCGGCCGGCTCTGAGCGTAGCCTTCGCAAAAGCCCCGCCAGATGAGCTTGCGCTCGCTCGGCGTGTCTTCGGCCTTGGTGCGGGCGACGTGCAGATAGAATTTTGCGATGCCGAGATCGTACGCCGGCCAGGTCATGGCGCTGTCGTCAAAGTCGATCACGGTGTAGCGGCCGCGGCGGGTCCGCAGCACGTTCCACGGGTGGAGGTCCGCGTGGCAGCGCAGCAGCGGCGCGTCCGCGAACCGGTCCAAGAGGGCCTCTGACCGGGAGATGAACTCCTCAAACACACGCCGACGTGGGGCTGGTTCGTCAGCCAGGTGGTCCAAGAGCGCGCTCTCCTTGCGGTCGATCAGCGTCGTGAGCCGTGGCAGGGCAGCGTCGAGCTCAGGATCCGGGTGAGCGAGCGAGTGGGCATGCAGCGCACCGCAGAGGGTGCCCATCGCGCGCGCCCTGGCTTGGTCTAGGTGCGCCGCAGCGGGTGCGCCCTCAACCCACTCGAAGCCCGCAACCAGCCGGCTCCCCGGGACGCCGGAGACCGCGACCTCAAGCGGCATCTGTCCTGCTGGATGGACGATGGGCCGAATCACCGGGATGTCGCTCTCTGCAAGGAGATTGAGCCACGCGATCTCTGCCCGCTGCTCGGGAGCGGGTCGCCCATGAGGTCGGCCGACACGTATCGCGATGCGCCTGCGGTTGACGAGGTCGGCCCGGTAGGTCGTGTTCCAGCCATCGGACAGCTGCCGTAGACGGGTCAGCTCAAGGTTCCAAGTCTCCGCTGCGGCCTGCGCGACTCGACGAAGCCGCCGGCTCTGACCAAGGCTAGGAGCCTGATTCACGACCTCACTTGGCAGCGTCGCGGCCGGATCTTCGCGATCTCGCGCGGCCGCAACCGCTTGAAGTGTCACGACACGACTGCGGGTTGCAACGCGCACGACCTCACAAAGACCGCCTCACGACTCTGCCAACCGAGGCAGTGAATCAGGCTCCGCGTGAGCGCGTCGAAGTCCTTCATGGTGCGTCCCCGGCAGCAGTTGGCTGCCGCACAACGTGGGAGCACGTGTCCCGAGAGGACAGCTGATGAGGAGTCTGCATGGCTGCATCGTGGGCTAGCAGCCAAAAAAAATCGACCGGAGCGATTGTCCGTCTCAATCGCCCCGGTCGGGTAAGGTCGACCGGAGCGATTGTCCGTCTCAATCGCCCCGGTCGGGTAAGGTCGACCAGAGCGATTGTCCGTCTCAATCGCCCCGGTCGGGGTAAAGTCGACCGGTGCGATTGTCCGTCTCAATCGCCCCGGTCGGGGTGGGTCGCGTGTCGCGTCACGTGGAGGGGTTCGGTCACGCGCCAGGGGAACAAGCGGTGTCAGTCACGTGGGGGTCTCGCGTTCGCGGCCCGGGTATCTCTCAGAGGCGAGCCCCCGAGTGATGCCGTTTCATGTCTTGGGAAAGAGCGTGGTGCGTTGTCCGCCACACACTCTCTTGAACGACCCAGCGGACCGATTGTTCAAAAAAAGATCGCCGCTCTTCAGGTTTTGTTATCCACGCAGCGCTAGGCCTAGCGGTCATCCGAGCTAAAGTCGGTGCGTGATATCCCAAGTTTCTTCATCTTCCACTGCAGCGTCGACGGCTTGACCTCGAGCATTGCTGCAGCGCCGTCAGCACCGTAGAGCTTGCCGCCGCTTGCGCTCAGGGCGGCTGTGATAGCCCGCCTGATGGACTGCTCAAGCGTGAGTGGCGCCCCGGACAGGTCGCTTCGTGCGGCCCGCGACTCTATGGACGCAACAGCGTCAGCGAAGTTTCCTAACGCTAGCGTTGTACCGCCGCCGAGGATGAACGCTCGCTCCAGGCAGTTCGATAGCTCGCGCACGTTGCCTGGCCAGTCGTGGTTCGACAGCAGCTTGAGCTGCTCGGCGGAGAGCGGTGGGACCGCCGCGTCTGCACGCGAGCTGATGCGACGTAGCAGCTCGCGGGCGATCTGCGGCAGGTCTTCGAGCCGATCCCGCAATGCCGGCACATAGAGCGGAAACACGTTCAGACGGTAAAAGAGGTCCTCGCGGAAGAGTCCTTCGGACACGCTCTTGGCGAGGTCTCGGTGGGTCGCAGCGAGCACCCGGCACGTGACCGGCTTGGATTTGTCGGCACCCACGGGCTCGAACTCCCGCTCTTGGAGGACCCGCAGCAGCTTTACTTGGGTTGTTGCCGGGAGCTCGCCGAGCTCGTCTAGCAAGAGAGAGCCGCGTCCAGCGCGCTCGAAGACACCAGCATGGCGTGCGCTCGCGCCGGTGAACGCTCCGCGCTCGTGACCGAACAGCGTGCTCTCCACAAGGGAAGTCGGAATCGCGCCGCAGTTCACGGCGACGAAGGGCTCAGACGAGCGAGGAGATCGGTCGTGAATGAAGCGGGCGAGCACTTCCTTGCCAGTCCCGGACTCGCCGGTGATCAGGACCGTCGTGTCGAAGTCGGCGACAAGGCGAGCCTGGGCGATGACCTCGCGCATCGTCCCGTTGGCGGAGCTCAAGAGGCGGCTCTCGGACTCGTACGCGTCCAGACGTCGGCGAAGCTCTTTTCCGCTGCGGAAACCGCGCTGCGACGTCTTCGCAACACGCTCGATTGCGACGACCGTGTGCATCGACGCCGTCAGCAAAGCCTCGACAAGCGCATGACGCTGCGGACTGACAGGATCCTCGAAGTGGCAGCTCGCCGCGCAGTTCTGCCAGTCCCACGAGATCGTGGCGCCGGAGTCGCTTGCCAAGAGCTCAAGTCGGCGGCGCGTGCGCGCAGTCCCGAGTTTGGACACGAGGTCCGCTAGCTGAGGGTCCGTCATTGCTCGAGGGTACCCGTATGTTGGTGGAAACGCACCAGGATACGGGTTCTGTGCCGGATGGAAGCTCCGAATCGACTGAAAACAAACAGCCAAAGACCTGGAACGTTCCTTGCTTCGATGGAGTGCATCTCAACTGAAGGAGTCCATGATGACCTATGTGATCACCTCTCTCTGCGACGGCGTCTGCGACACGGCGTGCGTGGATGTCTGCCCAGTCGACGCCATCGCTGGCCCCGTCGATATTGACGAGCTGCGCCAAGCGCGGGCCCGCGGCGAGTCACCGGACCTCACCAACACCCAGCTCTTTATCGATCCTGACACATGCATCGGCTGCGGTGCGTGCCTTCCGGAGTGCCCGGTGGCCGCGATCTTCGAGGAGGACGACGTCCCCGCCGTTCATGAAGGTGCGATCGCAGCTAATGAGGCCTTCTTTGAAACACGCTAGTGCTCCGTCCGGCTAGTTCGTCGCAAAATTCCGTCGACGCGACGGCGCCGAGGTCAAGGAGCGAGACCCGCAGGGCTGGCGGGTCAATTCAAGGGCGAGCGACGCCGAGATCGGTGTGTCGTGTCCGGAATTTGGCTGCGAACTAGCCGGGCTAACCGGGCTCAGGCGCTCCGTCGCGCTTGCTGCCGCTCCAGTCGTCTTCGCGGTGCCAGCGCACGTCGGTGACGCGATTGTCGGCGGCGAGCGTTCCGTGGGTGTCGACACACAGCCGCCGGTGTTCGTTGGGGTCAGTGCCGCCCTTGAAGAGCCGCCGGAAGAGTCCAGTGCGCTGCTTGCAGGTGACCAGCCAGCTGCCTTGCTCGCTATCGTCGACGACGAGCTCCACGTCGTAGCGCCGCTTTCCCTCACG
>CALHXW010000056.1 GCA_938040325.1 uncultured bacterium
CCACACACGGCAATCTGCGCGGGATGTTCCGAGGCGCGAGCCACCGTCAACGACGCGGTACCACTGCGCGAGTCGCGTCCGCGCGGCCGCCGGTCCGAGAATGCGAACCGAGCCCGGGCGCCCCGAAGTGCTAGTCCCAAACCAAGCGCTATTTTCGAGCGAGACGAACGCGATGTGCTTGCCAGCGGCGTCGGCCGAATGAAGGCCCTGCGAGCATCGTCGAGTTCGGGTGAGCGCAGCGAGCGAACCGACGCCGCTGGCGAGGGCATCGCGGACGTCGCAGCGGGAAAGAGCGCTTGTCTTAGGACTAGTCTTGCGAAGAGGCGACATCGCACAGGGCTGGCTGCAGGCAGAGTCCGACACCGGGAGCGACCTCACAGCAGCCGGGCGTGCCGACGTCACATGTCGTACCGGTCGGACACTCGCCTGAACCGCCAGGGCTGAGGCACTGATCGTTGCCAAAACAGCCGAGCATCGCATCGTTGTCTGCCTCGTTGAGCATGACATCGACACCGCTCGGGCAGGTCAGCGTTGTCACGTTGCTCGTGTCGTCGGTGGTGCCGATGAACGTCTGCCCGTTCGTCACCATCTCAAAGTCATCGCTGGTCTCAGTGTTGGTGATGATCCCACAGCTTGCGCCGCTGGCGTTGATGTAGTCCGCGAGCGTTCTGCCGTCCGCGAGCTCGGTGATCTCCACGCGTGCGCCGTTGTCGAAGACGATTGCCCCTTCGGTCTCGTTGAAGTCGAGCGAGCAGTCACCCTGACCGTCGAAGCAGCGCAGCATGTCGGCGGCAGGCTTTGCGCACGTGCCGTCGATCGAGGTCCACGTTCCACTGCAGCTTGCCCCTGCGACTGGCGGCGTCGGTGGATCGACAGGCTCTCCCGTGCCGCAGGCCTCAGGGAACTCGGCCGAGGCGACGTCGGAGAAGGCGTCGTTGGCATCGGACTCGTCGGGGATGCAGTCGTTGTCGACGTCGGCCGTGCTGCTCTCGATGGCGTCGAGCTTTCCGTCGCCGTCGAGGTCGCTCGGCGCGTCGGTAGCGCCGATCTCGTCACGGTCGAGCTTGCCATCGCCGTCGCTGTCCTCGTCGAAGGGGTCGGTGGCGAACTGGGCCTCCAGGCCGTTGACGATGCTGTCGAGGTCCTCGTCGCCCGCGGGGTCCAGGCATGTGCTGGCAAGACAGAGGCCGCTCTCGCACTGCGACGAGCTGTCGCAAGGCTCGTTGAGTGGCCGCTTGGCATCATCGCCGCAGCCACTTGCGCCAAGCGCCAGTGAGGTCGTGAGTAT
Source organism: uncultured bacterium (assembly GCA_938040325.1). Classification (GTDB taxonomy): domain Bacteria; phylum Myxococcota_A; class UBA9042; order PHBI01; family PHBI01; genus CALHXW01. The sequence continues at coordinate 1,289 of CALHXW010000056.1, forward strand.
GCTGATGAGCGCTCTCATAGGGTCTCCTTGAGCACGGCGGCGTGCAGATCTTTCGGGACGCACGAAGTCTGCGGCAGGCCGGACGCGACCACCAGTGCGAAATCTCGCAGCCACCTTCAGTGTGGCCAACGACCCTGGCCGCGTTGTGCACCACTGGACTGACGATCTCAGGATGACTCAGGAGCTACGCCGCTGCGACCCCGCTGACGCTTCCCTTCGGTCGTCACCCCAGCGGACACCTCACGCGCGGTGCTCTAGAAGTCGTCGGGCGTGAACTCAAACGTCCACGGGACCTTCGATTCGATCTTCTTGCTGCCGATCTTGGCGGGGTAGAAGATCAGCTTTTTGGCGTACTTCTTGGCGGCCCGGTCAAACGCCTTGCCAGCGCTGCGCACGATTCGAGCGCTCTTCACGCGCCCGTTCGAGCCGACGGTCAGCGATAGGACGACGATGACTTTGCGCCCAAGCTTCGGCGCGTCGCTGGGGTAGGCGCCCTTCACACGCTTGCGGATCTTGGCCGCGACACGCTTGGGTGGCTTGTCGGTCTTGCCTGTCCCGCCCTTGACGCCCGTCTTTGAGCCGCCGGTGCCGTCGCCGATCTTATCGGGCACGCTCTTAGGGTCGTCGACTCGCTCGACGTTGGTGTTGCTGTCGGTCGCAGTGATGCTGGCGTTGCCGAGGATGTCGTCGTCACCGCTCTGGATGTTGACGCCTTTGCCGAGGTTCGTCAGGCCGCTGAGCACCAAGGGGGCCGGCTCGTTCTTCTTGGTGACGGTCTTCTTCTTCTTGGGCGCCCGCTTCTTCTTCCGCTTCGGCTGGCCTTTCTTCTTGATGTAGTTCTTGGGCTTGCGCGTCGCTTCTTTCTTCACGTCGGGCTTGTCGACGGCCTTGGGCGGCGGCTCGGGCGGCTTGGGCTCAGGCGGCTTCGGCTCTGGCGGCTTGGGCTCAGGCGGCTTCGGCTCTGGTGGCTTAGGCTTGGGCTCAGGCGGCTTGGGCTTGGGCTTCTTCGGAGCCACGTACTGCGCCGGGTCATACTTGGCGTAGACCGGGTCTTTCCGACAGGGGTTCGACTCGATGGAGGCCGTGACTTCCCGGGACCCGAGCCGCCACGTCAGGGTCTCGTCTTTCGGGAACTGGACGATAAACGCGCCCTCAGGCCACTTGCCGCTTGAGCCCGGCGCGAACTGGGTCGGCTGGCCACGATCGGTCGGGCCCGTCGTGAACATGTTGTCGTCGCCGACGGGCTCGGTGTAGGGCTCGCCCTCTTCGTTCGCGGTGCCGAAGTAGGCAGCGATCTTCCCAGTCCCTAGCTCCGTCACGCACATCAGGCGGGGCCGCACGGGATAGTAGCTCTCAAGGACAGCCCAAGCGAGAGCCCCTTGCAGGATGAACGCGACCGTTAACCCAACGGCCAGTCGGCGACCGGACGACACGCTATTCGATCTCCATCGGCTTGGTGTTGATGGCGACGTCTGGGATGCCCATCAGCCGGATCGTGTCGATGACCTTCAGCACCGCCCCGTGGCTGAGCCGTTCGTCGGCTGCCACGAACGCCTCAAGCTTGGCCTTCTTCGCGATCATTTTCTTCACGTAAGCTTTGACGCCCTCGAGGTCCGTTTGGTCTCCGTTTAGGAAAAGAATCCCGTCTTTGTTCATCGCAAGCGAGAGCAGAGACTTGTTCGTGTCCTCCGCGCTCGACGCACGCGGCAGCTGAACAGGCACGTTCGGTGGTGGCTTCAGCTCCTCGTCGTCGAGCTTCTCCTGAACGAACTCGGTGGTGACCATAAAGATGATCAGCAGGACCATCATGATGTCGACGAGCGGCACCACGTTGATCTCGTTGATGCCGTCATCATCGTCGCCGAAGCTACTTCCCCCCGCCACCGGAACCTCCGTTGGACTTCAGGTGGGCAAGCAGGATGCGTGCGGCACTCTCGGTGTGGGCAGCCATCACCTTGATGCGCGTCTTAAACCAGTTGAATGCGATGACGGCTGGGATAGCGACAGCCAAGCCGATCGCCGTTGCCACGAGGGCCTCGCCGATGTGGCTCATCACTTCGCTCTTGAGCTGTGCGCCAGCGACGTCACTTCCAAGCGCCGAAAACGCTGTCACGATGCCGATGACCGTTCCGAGCAGCCCGATGAACGGAGCGGAGTTGCCCAGGGTTCCGAGGATCGACAGGAACCGGTCGTAGCCAATGCGCTCGCGGATAATGGCTGCCTGGATGACCTCCTCAACGGCATCGACGCCGTCATCGTGGGCATCGAACGCGGCCTTGAGCACCTCGGTGGTCATCCCGGAACCTTCGTTGACGACCGCACGCGCACGTGTCGGACCGCCCTCTCTCAAGGCTGCCATCACCTGCTTGCTCAGGCTTGTCACGTCGACGGTGTTGCGGCGGAAGTAGAGCATTCGCTCGACGACGACGGCGATCACGAGGACCCCGAGTGCCAACAGAATGTAGAGGATCCACTCCGCTCCGACGTTCTCGAAGAAATGGAGCAGTTTATCCGAAAGCATTTGGCCTCCTAGGCGCGCCACATTTGATACTCGTTCCAGCCGAGAACTGGCTACTACAAACCCGCAGGAGCGAGGATCCGTTCCTTATTTTGAACAGCTCTTGAACTAATTCAATCGACGAGCTCGGCCGCATCCGATCACGCCTTGCAGCACTTGCAGCCGATGTTGGGAGATTAGAGGGTGTTCATTGCTGCACGGCTTTGGCCAGGTAAAGTTTTGCGAAGCGTCTGGGATCTGCAGGCACCACGCATCTCACACTGAACATTTGGCACCTTGTCCAACCCGTGGTACCCCCGACAGGCACTTGCGGCGCTGACCCGCTGCTCATCCAGACGCTCAAGGCTGCCGTCATGCTTGTTCTCGGCGTGGATCCTGGGACTCAAATCACCGGTTGGGGGCTCGTCCACTGCTCGCGTGGTGCTGCGGCACGCTACGTCGCCCACGGCGAGATCAAGACCAGCCCGCGCTCGCCGCTTTGGGAGCGCCTCCAGGTCATCCACACCGGAATCGGCGAGATCACGGCTAAGCACAAGCCCGACGCGCTCTCGATCGAGCAGTGCTTCGTGTCCAAAAACGTCCAGTCGGCCCTGAAGCTCGGTCACACTCGGGGCGTCATCATGGTGGCTGCCCAGGGCCATGGCGCCAGTGTGCACGAGTACACGCCCATGCAGATCAAGCGCGCCGTCACTGGCAGTGGCCGCTCCGACAAGCACCAGGTCGCCGAGATGGTGCGCATGATCCTCGGGCTCGCAAAGACCGCGCCCTCGGATGCATCGGATGCGCTCGCGGCCGCTCTCTGTCACGGCCAGTACCTCACGACCGCCGCCGCGCTCGTCCCCGCGCGGCCCCGCAGCGGCCGACATCGGCAGCCCGTCGTCCGCGCCGCCAGCGGCCAGGCGAAAGGTCGTCGTCGATGATCGCTTGGCTCTCGGGTGTGCTGCGCTTCCATGAGGAGCCGGGCAGTCTCGTTATCGACGTCAACGGCGTCGGCTACGCCGTCACGGTGCCTGTTGGTGTCTGCGGCGACAAGGCCGTCGGCGACGAGGTGCAGCTCCATATCTACACGCAGGTGCGGGAAGACCAGCTCGCGCTCTATGGCTTCGAAGACCTTGGTCAGAAGGCTGCCTTCAACGCCCTCATCGGGGTGTCGAAGGTCGGCCCGAAGCTTGCGGTCAATGTCCTTAGCGGCGTGTCGCCAGGCGAGCTGGCCCAAGCGATCGAGGCGGGCGACACCCGGCGCTTGCTGGCGATCAGCGGGGTAGGCAAGCGGCTCGCTGAGCGCCTCACAGTCGAGCTTCGCGGCAAGCTCGAGCTGGGCGTTCACAGCGTCGCGCCCACAACGCGGAGCGCGCGCGGGGCCGAGAGCGCGACCTTCCGCGACCTCCGCAGTGCACTCGCCAACCTGCAGTATCGACCGAAAGAGGTCGACGCCATCGTCTCGGACCTCGCGCGGACCGATCCCGATGCTGCCTTCGACGAGCTGCTCCGGCGTGCGCTCGGCGTGCTTCGCAAGCCGTGACGTCCGTCAGCGACCAGGTTGCGCTGCTGGTGGATACCTACGTTCGCTCGGCGTGGAAGCGGCCCGACAGCGAGATCACCGACACGCCGACGTGGTTTCAGGTGCGGACGCCGTCGGCCAAGTTCAACTCGCTCAACTGCGTCCGCCGAACCCTCTGCGATGCCGAGGTGCTGACGCCGCGCATCGACGCGCTGATCGCCGACCACGCGGCGCGCGGCGCACACTTTCGATGGACGGCAGAAGGCGCCGCATAGCGCGTTCATGCCGTCGTGAGCAGCACCTTCCCGAAGTTCTTGCGGTCCTGGATGTAGGCGTGGGCTTCGGCACATCGCTCGAGCGGGAATGTCGCGTCGATCACCGGGCGGAGGACGCCCACGCGCGCCTGCTCGACGATAGCGACCAGCATGGCGCGGAGCTCGGCCTCGAGGTGCCACATGTGGCCGAGGTTGATGCCCATGACGCCGCGGTTGTCGCTCATGAGGTCGAATGGCTTGTACTTGGGCATCTTCATGAGGGTGCGGATCAGGTGCGGGACGCTCCGCACGCCGCGACTGCCGGTGAAGGCTGAGCCGCCGAAGCAGTAGAGCCGACCGAGGGTCGATAGACACCGGTAGCTCTTCTTGAACGACTCGCCGCCGACAGCGTCGATCACGACGTCGACACCGCGCGCATGGGTCAGCCGCATCACGACTTCTTCAAAGTCGTCGTTGCGGTAGTCGATCGCGTGGTCGAGGCCCATCTCCAGCAGCCGCTTGTGCTTGCCCGGACTTGCGGTGCCATAGACGGTGGCACCGGCGTCGCGACAGATCTGAAGCGCTGCAAGACCCACCCCGCCACCGGCCGAGTGGACCAACACCGACTGGCCAGGCTGCACGTTGGCGAGTCGCTTGAGCATGATCCAGGCGGTGAGGTACTGAACAGGCAGTGCCGCGCCTTGCTGGAAGCTCAGCTCATCGGGCAAGGGCACGACGAGCTCGGTCTTCTGGCAGATCACGTCCGAGTAGCCGCCGAACTGCGTCAGAACGATCACGCGATCGCCGATCGCGTAGTCGGTCACGCCGTCGCCGACGGCATCGACCGTGCCGCTGGCCTCGTAGCCGACGACGCAGGGCATCTTTGGCGCGTCCTCGTAGAGGCCCATACGCGCCATGAGCTCGGCAAAGTTGATGCCGATGGCCTCGGTCCGGACTCGCACCTGTCCCGCGCTTGGTGTCGGGTCGGGGGCGGAGCGAACCTCAAGGATGTTGGGCGGGCCGGGCTTGGGGATCCAGATCTGGCGCATGACGGCTCCGTACGATGGAAAAGACAGGCGAGCAAGAGGGTGCCTGCCCCATACCATCTGGCGCTGGGCACCACATCCGGTCCGGCAGAATGGACCCTGAAGATGCTTGAGTTCAGGCCCTCAAACGCTCACGGTGGTCCGTCCGTCCGCCCGTGGCGGTCATAGGATCTGGACGCCGTGATGACCAAGCGACAACCCCAAAGGCTGCACCGGATGACGACGCCACCGCGCGTGCTGGCGCTGGCGCTGGCAGCTGGGCTGCTACTGGCGTGCGACGGCGACGGCGACGGCGACGGCGACATGGACGCCGCGCAGGCCGACACGACGCCGACCGACACGATGCCTCCACCGCCCGCAGACTCTTGCGTTGAACGCTGCGGGAGCTACGACGAGAGCGCCTTGTGTCAGTGCGACCCAGGCTGTGTCGCATACGACAACTGTTGCGGTGACTTCAGCGAGACGTGTGCGCCGCCGGTCGCAGACACTGACTATGTCTTCGCGACCGATGACGAGTGCGCTGACGACGCCGACTGGCTGCCGGTGACGTTCGTGCGCGACGGAGACACCATCGACCTCGCCAACGGCTCAGCCGTGCGGTTTTTGCTGGTGGACACGCCAGAGGTCTCGTCCAACGACTGCATGGCCGATGAAGCGGAGGCCTTCACCCGCGACCTCATCGAGAACACGAACCGGGTGTGCCTCGTTCAAGACCCGACCTCGGGCAACGTGGACACGTACGATCGGCTGCTGCGCTACGTCTACGTCCGCGATCCCCTGGTCGATGACCGACCGATCAACCTGAACTTGCGGCTGATCCGACTCGGTTTTGGTCGCCTGCTCTACCCCTACGCAGCCGGTCGCGTGCACGAGCAGTCCGGCATCGACATGCAGCGTGCGGCACGGGATGAGGACCTCGGGATCTGGGGTATCTGCTACTGACGTAGCGGTCGTGGATCCCGCCCTGGACGGGCTCGCTGGCGCCGCGTGCACGAAATGCGAACCGTGGCGCGTAAGGTCGACGCACCCAGCGCGTCTTGTGCTCTGAAGACGGCGACGAACCTCTCCACGGTCACCTGGCAGAAGGCGTCGCCACGCTCAACTCAAACGACTTAGCACGTAGGCGGCGAAGGCCGTCGTGTGTCAGGAGGCCCAGATGTTCAGCAATGAACGCAGTGCAGCGGTGCGCGTCGCGTTGGTACGGGACGGAATGTTGATCGATGAGCGCGTCATCCAGGCGGGCGCCGTCACCATCGGACCTGGCAGCGATGCCTCGTTGCGAGACCCGAGCCTTGGTGCCGAGCGTACCGTGCTTGTCCAACGCCGTGGTGGATGGGCCATCGCGTCCGGGGCCGACGGAGGCTGGATCCAGATCGGCGAGTCTCGGCGGGCTATCGACGGCCGCTCGGTGACGCTGGCGGCAACGTCCCACGGCGTTATCCGCATCGACGCGTCGACGAAGGTCCTCGTTCGCTGCCTTCAGGGTCGGCAGGTGTTGTCGCGACGAGGACGTGTCGGCATCTCGCTTGCGGCCATCTTGCTGACCGTCACGCTTGTCGTCGGTGGTAGCGGCGTTGGGCTCGACCTCTGGTGGCGCATCACGGGCCAGTACCTGGCCCCGCAGCAGGCCCACGCGGCCACCAAGCGCTACGAGGCGCTCAGCATTGAGGTGGCGCGCGAGCCGGCCGAGCCGGAGGCACCCGACCCCGCTGAGCGCGTGCCCGAAGAGGTGGTCGAGCCTGCCGTGGCTGAAGAGGTCGTCGAGATCGCGCCCGAGCTGGAGCCGGTACCGATCGAGCAGGTCGAGCCTCCAACGAGAAAGGCTCGCGCAGAGCGTCCCGTTCGCCGGACACAGCCGACCGCTCAGGCAGCGCCTAAGCGAAAAACCCGCAGGCACAAGAAGGTGGCCAGCGCATCAACGGTCCGCAAGGGAACATTCCTCAAGGCCATCTCCGGCTCGAAGAAGGGGTCGGCGAGTGAGTATGTGCTCGCGCACGGCGCCGCGGAGGGCCCCCTTGCGGGGGCGTTCGAGCGTACCGATGGCGGCGTGACGTCGCGCTCTGTGGAGCAGCTAGGCCCGAAGCGGGTAAACAACGTGAAGCGCTACGCGGACATCCGGCAAGACAAGCGCCGCCTCAAGACCAAGCGCGTCACCACGGAAGCGCAGAAAGAGCGCAAGGTCCGTGGAAACGTCGCATTCGTTGGTACGCCGCCGCCGCGCCCAGGCTCGGCGGAGATCGACAGCGGGTCGGTGGCACGCGTCTTCAAGCGCCGCCGTTCAGCGCTGCGTTACTGCTACGAAAAGCAGATTCGGGTCGATGCCTCGCTGCGCGGCAAGCTGACGCTCAAGTTCACGATTGGAGCTGCAGGTCGGGTCACGGCGATCCGGGCCACCAACGACACGCTCGGCAAACCCGAGGTCGGTCGCTGCATCATGGCGAAGGTCAAGGGCTGGCGCTTTCCCCGACCGAAGGGAAAGTCTGCGACGTTCGCTTACCCGATGATCTTCACGTCAAGCGGCAGCTGAGCGGCGCACGCGAGCCCAGAGTCCCACGCTAAGCAGCACGAGTAGTCCAAGCGGTGCCGGCGATGCGCCTGAGCTGCAGCCCTTCGAGCCGCTCGCTTGCGTCGGCGCGTCAGCGGGTTTGTCCGGCGCGGGCGTGTCGGTCGCGGGTTTGTCGTCAGCCTTAGCCTTGTCGTCAGCTGCGGGCTTGTCGGTCGCGGGCCGGTCGGCGGCCGGTTTGTCGACCACGGCCTTGTCGGCCGTGGTCCTTTCAAGCTGAAGGGTCCCGTCTTTGACGCCCTTGATGAGCCAGAACGCCGTCGCGTTTTCCCCGCGCTTGACGTGCTGTTCCGTCGGCAGCGCGATGGAGGACGCGATCTCTTTGCTGAGCAGATACGCGCGCAGCTTGTGATTGCCTGGGCGGCTTGAGTCCACCCGGAAGTAGGCACGTCGCTTGAGAAGCTCGGCATCCGTCTTGGGCTTCCAGTTCGGGTGCACGGGTGTTCCGGGCGGGAGCCACGCGTCGTTGAGCCGCATGACCTCAAGCAGCTGGGCCTCCGTCAGCGCGACCAGCCGGATCGACGTCCCGCGATCGCGTCCCGCCAT
>CALHXW010000057.1 GCA_938040325.1 uncultured bacterium
CCGCGCTCCTGTGGGTTCGTGACCATAGCCACTTCGGCGAGATGGTCGTCGACAAGCCCCCGCGTGACCGCGCCAACGGCGGCCGACTTGCCCAGACGAAGAACGTTCGCACACGCGGGTCGATGACTCGCAAGCGTTTGCCGATAGGTTGTGCTCGGCGGACGTGCACCGATCGATTACGTTAGTCGGCATGGCGACATCTGACGTTGAGCGACAGGCAACAGCATCTGTGCGGATTTTGCATGCGTTGGTCGCTGCAGCACAGGCGGATGGTGCCTCGCTGGAGGCGCTCTTGGCGCGTGCCGAGCTCGATGCGTCGGTCCTCGAGAGCTCGGATGGGCGTGTGCCCTACCGGCATGTGCTTGCGATGTTCGAGGCGGCAGCAACGGAGACGAGCGACCCTGACTGGGGGCTCAATGCGCCTGCGAAGATCGATCCGGGGTACTTCGGCCTGCTCGCCTACCTCGCGCGGCACTCTGACAATCTCTACGAGGCGATTGACCAAGTGAGCCAGGCCGGCCGCGTCGTGCTCGTCGAGGGTGGCGACGCCTACCTTCGCGACGAGGGAGATGTGGTCGCCCTCGGCTACAGCTACCCGCCTTACACCCGCGAGCTACGACACTCACAAGAGTTCGCCATGTCGCTGATGGTCTTGCTGGCCCGGCTCTTCACGGGCAGCAACATCACCCCGCTGGAGGTCCGTTTTCCGCACACGGAGCCCGCCAACACCACACGACACCACGCGATCTTTCGGTGCTCCGTCCTCTTCGGTCAAGACGCCGCCGAGATGCTCCTTCCCCGCTCGGTGGTCGAGCTGCCGTTCCAGGACGCCGACAAACACCTCGTCGGTGTCCTTGAGGGCTACACGGCCTATCAGCTCGCCGAGCTGAACAGTGCGAGCGTCGGGTTCGACCAGCGCGTGACCGACACCATCTCGCTGGCACTCGGAGGCGGCGCGGCGCCCGGCGTGAGACACGTCGCCAAGAAGCTCGGCATCAGCACACGCACTCTGCAGCGGCGCCTGAGAGGGCTCGACACCACCTTCGCCAAGCTTGTCGACGCCGCACGACGAAACCAGGCGTTGAGTGACCTCTTACACGACGAGCTGACCATGACCGCGGTGGCTTTGCGCGCAGGCTACTCCGACGTCAGCGCCTTCCATCGCGCATTCAAGCGCTGGACCGGGCAAACTCCGGCCGCCTATCGCGCGGCGGGTAAGCCAAGCGCGTGTCAGGACCCTTCAAGGTCCTCGCGGTGAGTACACACAAATCCCGAGCGAATTCGGTGCGTGTTTGAATCGCGTGAGTCCATCACCGCGGCCACGTCGTCGAGGCGGCAGCCTCCAACGCCGCGTGTGACCGCGCGAAGGGAGCAGGGCTGCAGTGATCGTGTACCGGCCAGCCTTACGTCTCCTGTTTGCAGACCGCTATCGACTGATGGCTTGTGTCGATGGCCGCCTACGGCAGCGGCAGGCACTCGATGTAGCTGCTTGCGCAGGTCAGGTAGGGTTGTTGGTCGGTCATCAGGCAACCGAAGAAGCCGTTGGCGCAGTCGGCGACGTGGTCGTCCCAGATGAACTCGCAGTCTGGGCTGCCTTCGCACTGAGACAGGAACTCGTCGCGAGCCGCCGGCACCGTGACGTAGCACTCGTTGACGACGTCTGGGCAGCTCTCGTCGAAGCAAGACTCGATGAGCAGCTGGCATGGGTCGTCGCCGTAGTACTCGAACGGTCTGACGCCGATGCACTCGGTCAGGATGAAGTCGCACTGGAAGGGCGGTGCGCCGCTCTCTAGACAGGCGAGGTATTGAGACTCACAGGGATCCATCGGCTCGTTGATGCCAAAGTCCACCGGCGGTTCGGGTCCACACACAAAGCAGAACCAGTCGTCCTCAGAGACGTCGCTGTCGCTGAAGTCGCACTGCTCGTCGAGCAGCTCCTGGCTTGGGCAGAGAGGATCGCCCCATTCCTCGAGGCTGCCGTCGCAGTCGACATCGAGCAGGGTCGACACGCGGAAGTCCTCATCGATCGTCAACAGGGTGTTGTCGGACGGCGCGTCGGGCCAGCTGAGGACGGAGCTCACATCTTCGCAGATCTGCTGCTCATCGCCTGGCAACACGCGCACACGGTGGAAGCCCTTGCCCCGGACGCCGTCACCCGCCCCGAAGGGCGTGTAGAGCAAGAGCGTCTGGCGCGCTCCGCCGACGAGCAGGTCGACGTCGGCGTTGAAGCGGCCGTCGTCGTCGGTGTCGCGGTAGATGAGCAACATGCCGGCTGCGTAGGGCGCGAGCGCGTCGCGACGCATCGCGGCCTCGGGCGGCGGGGAAAAGATGGTGGCCTTGTAGCGGGCTGGGAACGTGCTCGACGCCAGCACACCTTGATCGATGGTGTCGACTTCCGACTGGGACATCCACACGACGGCCATTCGAAGCTCGTCGGTGCGCCCAAAGAGCTCCGCGACGGTGTCGGTGTCGGGGTCGTCTTCGTCGCCGACGCCGATGACTACGAAGCCCTCAAGGGTCAGCAGCGGATCGCCACGGAAGGCGTTGTCGGCGAGGGGCTCGCCGCATGCAGCGAGCGCCGAGCCCGTGAGCGCCATCAGCCACAGCCGGCAGAGCAGACGGGTCTTGGTCGAGGTGACGTTCACGGCAGGTACATCCCTATCCCGAGGCTGCAGAATCCAACGACAGGCGCCTCGCTCTTGCCGGAGCCGCCGCCGTCGAGGACCTCAAGCGCGTAGATGTCGGCGCCACAGTCGACCCAGGCCGCCACGTTGGCCGTGGGGACGTACTCGACGCGCGCCACCGGAGCGACGCGCGGCGCCACGTAGCTGCGGTCAGCGGCTGTCGCTGTGCCGTCGAAGCCTTGGTGGTGGACGTCGACGCCGACACGAACGCCGATGCCGATGCCAAGGACATCGGCCACGTCGATGAGCTTGAGCGCCGTCAGGTCCACGCCCCAGATGTCGTGGATCAGCGTGAGGTCTTCGTTGGTCGTCGTCAGCTGGCCCCAGCGAGCCCGCAGCTGCAGCGTTAATGGCTCCAAGTCGAGCTGGACCGAGGGCGCGAGGAAGCCCATGGCGCTTGCACCGTCGATCAGCGGCGAGCCAAGCTCACCGGTGATCCCCACGCGCCAGGCCGTTGCTGGAAGGTCCGACTGGCCCTTGCGGACGGTCGCGCCATAGGGCACCTCCCGCATGTCCGAGCGACTGACCGTGACCATCTCGCTCGAGCCCAGTCGCACGTTGCTCTCAAAGATCGCGTGCTCGCCCCGTCGGCGGACCAGGTAGTCGCCTGGCGTCAGCATCACGTCGGTCGTCCCCTCGGCGCCAAGCTCGACGATGCGCCCGCCGACGTCGGCGTCGCCATCGCCGTCACCGTCTGCGATCAAGACGTAGCGGCCGGCGTCCGCGAGACGCAGGCGACCAAGGCGCTCGGACGCGTCGAGGCGCGCCATGATGTACTCGTTCTGGCCGCTGATCCTGAACGCGTAGGTGGGGTGCTGGACGACCGCCGTCCGGCTCGTGTCCCGCAGCGTCTCACGGTAGGCATAGTCGTAGGCCTCGCTCAGCGACACGCGTGCGTCCTTGCTGGTGTCGGCAGCGCCGCTGAGACCGTTGACGAGGTGGTGGGTGAAGAAGCTGCCCCGGAGCCGATCGGACTCCTGAGCGTCCTCGCTGGCGGCACTCGAGGTGATAATGGCCAAGCCGCTCGAGTCCATCGTGTCTTCCGCGCTGATCTCGAAGGGCTTGACCTGCTTGGCGCCCTTGATGCGGGTCAGGCCGCCGGACTTACAGGCATCCACGATGAAGATGCTGACGTCGGCGCCGACGTCCTCGACGGCCTGCTTGAGGCGCTTGAACGACAGGCGCGAGCGCCCAAGGTGCAGCGCGACGCTGTCGGCGTGGCCGCTGTAGTAGAGAAAGAGCGACGACCGGTCGTTGCCTGTTCGCTCGAGGCGTAGGCGCTCGCCGACCGAGCGGAGCACGCGCTCGACCGTAGCGGCGTCGGCTCCTCGCAGCAGCACGAGGTTCTCGACCGGGACACCACCGAGCTCGACCGCCGCTTGGGCAAAGCGCTCTGCGTCCTTTTCGGCGTAACGTAGCGGCTCCTCGCCGGCCTCGCCTTCGTTGGCGCCGATGACGATCGCAAAGCGTCGCTCCGAAGCGCGCGCATCGCCTCCGAGCAAGCTCGTGGCGATGATGGCAAGCGAGAGTGCGCCGACCCAGCGGCGCGCAGAGGCACGGCTACGCGTCATGGGCTCTCCGCGGTCTTGAACAAGATGAGCTCACGTTGGGTGCAGCCTTCGAGGAGCTGAGGGAGTCCAGCGGTGGCGCCAAGACCTGGCGCCGATGCGGCCAGTCTGGCCTCGGCGTCCGCAACAGGGAAGCTCTCGTCACACATCAAGGCCACCAGTCGCTCGTGGCCGAGCACGGCGTCGAAGCCGATGGCGGCATCGAGCGTGGCAAGTGACTCGCTGACCTCGATGGCGACCGCATCGGGGATCGCGCCGGCGGGGAACGCGACATAGCTCGAGCCGCGCTGATCGACGCCGATGATGCCGAGGTAGCCGCGTCGTGCAGCGCGGACCCGAAAGCCGACCTCATCGCCTGGGTGGATGGTGTCGCGCGAGTCGATGAGCCGGGTGGACGCGCCGTCGCGCACGTAGACCTCAAGCTCGAAGGACGGACCCTTGGTTCGGACGCCGTCGGGCTCGCTCGCCGGCTGCTCGGATCCAGCGAACGGGCCGAGGGCGATGAGCAGGACCGCAGCGGCTGCCAGCGCCATGACCGCGCCAACCCAGCGACCGCTGCGCTTGACGCGTGCTTCGTCGAGAGAGACAGGGGCCGACGGACGAACGGGACCGGAGCCAGGCCCCAAGGCGCCGGCATCTTCGGTGTCGAGGGCGACCGGCGCCAGCGGTCGGACCGGTCCCGAGCCTGGTCCCAAGACGCCGTCATCTTCCGTGTCGAGACCGGTGAGCTTGGCGAGGAACGCTGCGTTGGGTTGGCGTGCAGCCTCTTGCTCGCGGACCTCGGCGACCCAGCCGCGACAGCTGCCACAGGTGGCCAGGTGGGCGTCGACCGCGGCACAGGCGGAGGCGTCGAGGTCTCCTGCCACGTAGGCTTCGAGGCCGAGCGTTGAGAGGTGCCCGCTGTTTCCGAGGCCGCTGATGGTGGTGTCGTGGTCGTTCATGCCAGGCCTCCTCGCTCAGGGCCCGTTGCTGCCTCGCGCGCCGTGGCGACGAGGCTCTGGATGCGGTTTCCGATGGTTCGGGGCGAGACCCCGACCAGCTCGGCGATCTCGCGGTGACTCAGGTCATCAACGAAGTAGTAGATGCCGATGAGCGCGGTCTCGTTGTCGAGCGTTCGCCACAGGGACTCGAGAAAGACGCTCGTCTCTTGGTTGGGGCGCACAATCTGCAGGCGCTTCATCGCCGGTGCGTTCTCACTCAGGAGCTGCCGCCGTCGCCGGCTGCTTTGGATGCGGTTGAGGCATAGGTTCGTGGCGATTCGGTAAAGCCACGTGAGCGGCGCGCTGTCGCCGCGAAAGCTCTCTCGCTTCTCTAGGGCTTTGGTGAACACGTCCTGAACCAGCTCGTCGACATCTTGGGGGGACACAAAGCTCCGAACACGTCGGCGAACCGCGCCCTCGTAGCGCACATAGAGGGCGCCGATATCGAGTGGGTTCGCTGGGTGCGTCGAAGCGATCGTGGGTGCTCGAAGGGTTGAGGTCGGGGGCATCAGTCTGGGTGAAGAGAGCGGCCGGTGTCTAAAAGGTGGTCGGCACCGGCCGCTCGATGTCGCTGCCGTAGTGGCAGTGATGGCTACTCGCCGGCGTCGCTGTAGTCGAAGCCGTAGTCCATGTCGTCGCCAAAGCAGGCCATCAGCGCTTGCTCACAGCTCTCGGGGTCGTTGCCGGCCTCAAAGCATGCGACGAACTCTTCCTCGCAGGCGTTCACAGGCGGCGGACCGTCGGGGTCGGTGCTGTCGCCCGAGCACTCGAGGAAGAGCTGCTCGCACTCTTCGATGTTGCCGGCGCCGCCCCAGTGGTCGTCGCCGCTGGGTGCGGCCCACATCAGGCACTGCTCGAAGAGCTCCTCGCACTCGTCCTGGGGGCAGTCGCCATGGTCGCCGTCGTCCCACGGGTTTTCGCCGTTGCAGACGAGGTACGCCGCTTCGCAGGTCCATGGATCTTCACCGGCCTCAAAGCAGTCGTCGACGATCGCCTCGCAGTGGTCGCCACCGCCGCCATGACCCTGCTCGCACTCCCAAAGAAGCGCCTCGCACTCTTGCGGGTCCCCGCCGTACATAAAGCACTCTTCGACCAGCTGGTGGCACTCTCCGCCTGGGAAGGGCGGGGGCTCAGGGTGTCCGCCCTCGAGGCACTCGATGAAGATGTACTCGCAGAACTCGGGGTCCTCTGGGTTGCTCTCAAAGCACTCTTCGACCAGCTGCTCGCACTCTTGGCCAGGGAAGGGCGGGGGCTCCGGGTGGCCGCCCTCGAGGCACTCGATGAAGATGTCCTCGCAGCTCTGCGGGTCCTCTGGGTTGCTCTCAAAGCACGCTTCGACGAGCTGCTCGCACTCTTGACCGGGGAAGGGCGGGGGCTCTGGGTGACCGCCTTCGAGGCACTCGAAAAAGATTGCGTCGCACTCCTCAGGGTCGCCTTGGCCCTCGAAGCAGTCGATAAGAAGCTGCTCGCACTCCTCGCCGGGGAAGGGCGGTGGCGTCGGGAAGTCGGGGCCGCAGTCTGCGAGGATCGCCTCGCAGTCCTCCGGCGGCGCGCCGGACTCAAGGCATGCGAAGAACTCGCCTTCGCAGGGCTCAACCGGCTGCGGCTCGCTCGGCCAACCAGGCTCGCCAGGCTCGCCAAAGCACTCTTCCAGCTGCGCGAAGCAGTCTTCCGGGTCCCCGCCTTCTTCCGATAGGCACGCGTCGAGCTGCGCGCCACAGAGGTCGATGGTGACCGGCGCGTCGCCTTCTTCGCCTTGGTCGTCGGCGCCGTCGTCGGGCAGGTCCGGCTGGTCGCCTGGCGAGAGCGCGCTGGTGTTGGTGCTGGGGTCATCGTCGGCGCCGGCATCACAGCCGGGGCCGGCCAGCGCAAGCGACGTCAGCGCTAGCAGGGTGGTCAGGGTGTTGCCAGTCGGGCTCATCATCAATCTCATCGTGTCGCTCCATGGGTTGATTGGCGAGAGATCCACAGGGAACAGGTCGCGACGCGCTACCTTTGGGGCGGCACCGGACCTCGCCACCGCCATACGCAGTCCAAGTTGTTTCGCGTCGTGCCTGTTCACTGGGGACCTCTCTTGCCCGGTACTCGGTTGGACAGAGCGGTCACCGTTTTGCGCAACGGGTCGGAAAAAAAGATCACATCGCTCCAGGAAGAACGCGCGTCGACGCACGCAGGAGCGTGCGGCGCGTGCGCCGTCTTCAGCGATCACTCGCCAACCTTGTCACCTCGATCTGCCTGCTTCGTTCATGGCGCCGCGCTGCGTCGCGGCCCTCCCGCGGAGTGGTGTAGTGTGGCCCGACGGGTTCACGAACACGGAAGGCGATGCTGGTTTGGTCATTGGCGCGAGAGTTCCGGCGAGCAGCTTGAGACACGCCCGGGGCAAGGCCATGAGGCTGCTCGCCGGTGGCTTGTGGGCCACGAGTCCGAGGAGGATGGGATGCTGACGATGACCGACCTGCGTGCAGCGCTCACGCTCGTGGCCGAGCCCGACCGGGCCCCGAAGATGGCTGCCTACATGAAGGGGCACTTTCCGTTCTTGGGCGTGCCGTCGCCTGCGCGTAAGAAGGCTCAGCGGCCGTTTCTGGCCGGGTTCAAGAAGGCGCCGGGTGACAAGGTCATCGCGGCGGCTCGGAGTTTGTGGCAGCAGCCCGAGCGGGAGTTTCAGTATGTCGGCGTGGACTTGCTGCGGCGCTACGTGAAGACGCTGGCTGCCGACCATATCGAGGACGTGCGGACGCTGGTGCAGACGCTCTCGTGGTGGGACACGGTGGATCTGCTAGCGAGCCGCATTGTGGGACCAATGGTCCGAGCTCATCGACTTGAGTCGCTGATGGATGCCTGGGTCGACGACGATGACATGTGGGTGTCGCGGACGGCGATCTTGCACCAGCTGAGCTTTGGAGCCAACACCGACGCGGAGCGCCTCTTTCGGTACTGCGCTGCTCGAGCAGACCACCGAGACTTCTTTATTCGCAAAGCGATCGGCTGGGCCCTGCGCGAGTACGGCAAGGTCGCTCCCGAGCGTGTTGTTGCCTTCGTCTCTGCTCACGAGGCGGAGCTGTCGGGCCTGTCGCGTCGAGAGGCGCTCAAGCACCTTGGAAGACGCGGTCCCTAAGGGATCGCGAGACGACCGCTCTGGCGGTGCACCTCGCAGCGGCTAGAGCAAGAGCTTCCACAGCGGCCGGCTGGCCTTGAGCGCCAGGAACGTCAGCGCGGGTCCGCGTTTCTTGCGGCTCCACAGGAACTTGAACTGGTTGTGGAGAAAGGGGCTGCCGAGCAAGGTGTTGGCGACCTCGATGGACTCGCGGGCGTTGATCTCGCGCAGCTCGTCGAGGGTCGCGTTGCCGCGGTGGGTGCGCGGTCGTCCCTCGGCGATCCAGCCTTCGGCCAGGCTCTGGGCTTGGTCGAGCAGAGCGTCGTGGGGCGCGAGCCACTGGGCCAGGCCGATGTCGACGGCTTCCTGACCGGTCGGCGCCCAGCCCTCGGGACCTAGCATTCGCCTGGCGTTGTCGGCCCCCATCAAGCGCTCAAAGAGCACGCTTGAGCACCCCTCGGCCGCCACGCCGAGCTTGGCAAAGGGGGTTGAGAACGTCGCCTTTTCCGACGCGATGATGCCGTCGCAGAGAGACGCCGTCGTGACGGCGGCGCCGATGGCGGGTCCATTCACCGCGACCAAGATCGGCTTGGGAAAGTCGATGAACGTGCGGAAGAGCGCCTCGTTGTGCGCGACCAGCAGCGCGTGAAGCTTGCGGGGCGACGTGAGCTTGATGGCGCCGCCGAGGTTCACCCCTGCGCAGTAGTAGGGATCGGTACCGGTGAACACCACGACCTTGACGTCCGCATCGTCGGCGGCTCGCGCCAGCTCTTCGGTGAAGCGCGCCATCATCTGCTGCGTCCAGCCGTTGAGGCGCTTGGGCAGGTTCATGGTCAGGGTACGGACGCCGTTGAGCGTCGCGACGAGCACAAGGTCTGAGTGGGCCGGCATCGTGTCTCCCGTGGTTGGTGTCGAGATAGACGATGGGGAGCGATGGGGCTAGCCCCAAAACAAGCGCTCTTGCCGTCTGCGAAGGCGATGCCCTCGCCAGCGACGTCCGTGCGTTCGCTTCGCGCACCTGAGCTCGTCGATGCACGCATCGCCTTCGTCCAGCGGACGCCGCTGGCAAGCACATCGCCTTCGCAGGCGGCGCTAGCTCAGGCCGCCGGGCGAGCTGCTCCTCGCACCCGAATCGAGCCGAAGCGCAGCATCACCGCTGGGACGACGAACATGTTCAACACCGTCGACGTCACCAGTCCGTACAGGATGACCATCGCCATCGGCGCCTGCAGCTCGCTGCCTGCCTCGCCGCCTGCAAGTGCTAGCGGCACAAGGCCGAGACCCGACGCGAGCGCGGTCATTAAGATGGGCGCTAGGCGTTCGGACGCGCCTTGGACAACGGCGTCGTAGGGATTGGTGACGCCCTCATGGTCGCGCAAGTGTCGGATGTGGGTGACGAGCATGATGCCGTTGCGCGTGGCGATGCCAAAGAGGGTGATGAAGCCGATGAGCGAAGCGATCGAGATGACCGCGTTGTCGGCGTAGACGCCGTAGACGCCGCCGATGAGCGCTAGCGGTAGGTTGAGCATGACCAGTGATGCATCGCGAGCTGAGTTAAGCGCCGCGAGGAGCAGCAGAAACACGCCCAGGATGACGAGGATGCTGAGGACGAGCAGGGTTCGCGCCGCTTCCTCAGCGGCTTCGAACTGGCCGCCAAGCTGGACGAAGTAGCCCGCCGGGGGCTCGACGGTCTGAAGTCGTCGCCGAATCTCATCGACGACGCTGCCTAGGTCGCGGCCGTCGCCAATATTGCAGCTGACGACGATCTTGCGCTGGCCGTCTTCGCGGCTGATTTGATTAGGACCACGCTCGCGGCGCACGTCAGCCAAGGCGGATAGCGGCACCCAGGCGCCAGCGGGCGTTGGAATCATGGTCGCCTTGATCGTGTCGAGGTCTTGGCGAGCGTTGTCGTCGTATCGAACAACGAGGTCGTAGGCGTAGGACCCCTCGATGACGCGCGACACCTCGCGGCCATAAAACGCCGTCTCGATGGTCTCACTGACGTCGCCCAGGCGGACCCCGTAGTCGACCAGCGCCTCGCGGTCGAAACGGATGGTCAGGATCGGCAGGTTCGCCTGTTGCTCGGTCGCTAAGTCGACCACGCCGTCGATGGGCTCGATCGTGCGCTCAACTTGCTCGGCCAGACGTCGTAGCTCCGCCAAGTCTGTGCCAAAGATCTTGATCGCGATGCTCGAGCGGGTGCCCGAGATCATATGGTCAATGCGATGAGAGAGCGGCTGGCCGACGACAATGTTGACGCCATTGACCGCGCTCAAGTCGGCGCGAAGGGCTGCGAGAAACTCGACGTCAGAGCGGTCACTGGTCTTTAGGGCGACTTCGATCTCAGTCGCGTTGATGCCCTGGCCATGCTCGGCAAACTCCGCGCGCCCCGTCCGCCGCGCGGTGGAGATGACCTCCGGATGGCTGGCAATGATGGCTTCTACTTGTGAGCCGAGCTCGTTCGACAACGCTAGTGACGTCCCCGGCGCGGCGACGATCGAGACGGTCAGCGCCCCCTCGTTGAACGCTGGCAGAAAGGTCCGACCCGCTTGGGATGCAGCATAGCCAGCGATACCGATGCCAACGACCGAGAGTGCGACAAGGATGGGCCAAACGGCGATCGCCCGTCGCAGCAACGGCTCGTAGCCAGCTCGAAGCCAGCGGACGAGGAATGGCTCGACACCGCGGGAGACGAGGCGGCTGGACGGTAGCAGCAGGGCACAGAGCACCGGTGTGACGGTCAGCGCCACGACCAACGACGCCATGAGAGAGACGACGTAGGCAACACCAAGGGGCTCGAGCAGGCGACCCTCGACGCCGCTGAGGAAAAAGAGCGGCACGAAGACCAGCGTGATGATGAGCGTCGCAAAGACGATGGAACCGCGGATTTCTTTGCTGGCGGCAAAGACGATCTCAACCACCGAGGAGGTGGCGACGGCCCGTCCCTGGTCGGGCTTGTCGGGGCCGTTGCCACGAGCAGCGTCGGCGAGACGCTGTTGTCGCAGGCGCCTGACCACGTTCTCGACATCGATGATCGCGTCGTCGACGAGTGCTCCAACGGCGATGGCCATGCCGCCTAAGGTCATGGTGTTGAGGGAGGCGCCCATCCAGTCAAGGACCAACACGGCGACGACGAGGGAGAGGGGAATGGCGAGCGCGGTGATGACAGTGGCACGGCCGCTGAGCAGGAAGAAGCCAATGATCAGGACCACGAGAATCGCGCCGTCGCGGAGGGCGTGGGATACATTGGTGAGTGCCGTTTCGATGAAGTCGGCCTGCCGCCACACATGCCGGTGAAGCTTCACCCCCACGGGCAAGCTAGCCTCGATACCGTCAAAGGCTTCGTCGAGTCGGCTCGTCAGCCGGAGCGTGTTGATATCGGCTTGTCGCTGGATGCCAAGCACGATCGCCGGCTCATTGTTGACCGCGGCATCGCCCCGTTGAATGCCAGCGCCGATCTTGACGGTGGCGACGTCGCTAACGCGAATCGGCGGTTCGGCTCCATGGCGGCTCCGACTTGAGCGCGGGCGAACGACAGCTTGCTCGACGTCGGGTGCGCCACGAACGCGTCCCAGGCCGTAGATGACGTATTCTTGGCCGGACTTCTCATAGAAACCTGCCGATGTGTTCTGGTTGGATGCAGCGACTGCCTCGCCCAGCTCGTCGAGGGTGACGTTGTGCTTTTGCAGGTCGGCCGGGCGGGCCATGACCTGCAGCTGCTTGACGCCCCCGCCAATCGGCACCACTTGGGAGACGCCTTGCAGTGCCATGAGTCGGCGCCGCACGTCCCAGTCTGCGATCGCACGAAGCTCGGTGGCCGTGTGACGGTCTGACGTTAGGCCGATGAACATCACCTCACCCATCAGCGACGACATGGGCGCCAGCTGCGGAGGCTCGACGTCGGGCGGTAACGCAGCTTGAGCGCGTCGTAGGCGCTCGCTGACCAGCTGACGGGCCCGGTAGCGGTCGGTGCCCCACTCAAACTCGACCCAGATCACCGCCACGCCGACGGAGGTGGCAGACCGCACTCTGCGGACGCCGCTGGCGCCCTTAAGGGCAACCTCAAGCTCGAACGTGACCAGCCGCTCAACCTCTTCGGGCGCCATTGCGTGGGCCTCGGCGACCACAGTCACTGTAGGAGCAGTCAGGTCTGGAAACACATCGACCGGCATGCGGGCGACCTGCATGATGCCAATGACCACCAAGGCGACTGCGGCGGCCAAGACGATCGCTCGATTGGAGAGCGACCAGCGGATGATGGCGTCGATCAATGGTCGTGCCCGTGGCCAATCTCAGTCGTGGCCGTTGCGGCAAGCTTCACAGCGTAGGCGCCCTTGGTGGCGATCCACTCGCCTGACGCAACGCCCTCCACGGCAACCAGGTCTCCATCGCGCACGCCCACACGGACCTGTCGTCGCTCGAATGTCTCGCCGCCCAGCTGAACATAGACAACGTCGACGCCGGCATCGTCGACCAGTGCACTGTAGGGCACAACCACAGCGTCCTGTGCGGTGTCTGTGTAAAGGCGGAGCTGGGTCGACATACCCGCAAAGAGCTGTTGCTGGGTGTTGTCGACGGCGAAGCGGACCGGCAGCGTGCGTGTCGCTGGATCTAGGGCGCTGGCAACGGAGACCAGTGCGTGCTGATCGAGCGCACGCAGCGGGCCTGTTTTGCCAAAGCGGTACCAGCCGCCAGTGAGAGACTTGAGCTGCCCAATGAACGCCTCCGGGATGCCGACTTCGAGCCAGAGGTGGTCGCGGGCGACCAAGCGCGCAAGCTCCGCGCCTCGCTGAACCCAACTCCCGGTCGTGGTGTAGACATCGGCGACGACGCCCGCGATGGGGCTTGGAACGGTGTAAGCGTCGCCCTGGCTGCCCAGCCGGTTGCTCTTGGCAACGTTGTCGCGACGGCGCTTGGCGGCTCGCAGCTCGGCCTGAGCTTCGGCGAGCGAAGCGCGTGCGGCATCCAAGCGGCGGACAGCGACAACGCCTTTCGCCACGAGCGGCTTGAGACGGTTGACCTCGCGGCGAGCGCTTGCTGCGCGGATGCGTGCGCGGTCGGCGTCCAATGCGATGTCGGCTGGCTCCACGCGTTCCTCGAACGCCGTCGCCAGAGTCACAAGCGTCGCCCCTTTGTCGAGCTTGGTGCCAACGCGCAGCTGCTCACTGCTTACGCGGCCTGCGCGCGGCGCCTTGACGACGACCTCGGAGTCGCTGGGTACGACGAGTGTACCGAACGCTCGGACGCTGGGGCGGATAGCTGCCGTCGAAGCTTGGCTCACTCGGAAGTCACGACCCCACTGCTCTTCGATGGTCAGTGAGATCGCGCCGACTGGCGGCCCGGTGTACGGCGTGCCGGCCTTGGCTTCAGCCTCTGTGTTCCAGGCAGTGTGCTCACCGGCGGCGTGACTCTCGGCCATCATCTCGGCTTCGTAGCGAATGGTCAGTGTGCGTGTGGCGGCATGCCCAGGCGTGACCAAGGGCCGGAAGATACCTGCGACGCTTGAGGGTCCAATTGAGAAGCGCTCGGTGGGCGCCCCGCCGCCGCTGAGCTCTACAGTAACCTCACCGTCCTCGATCGGCCGGTGGCCGGCCAGCCACGTCATGTGGGCGGCGAGCTCGGTCGATTGGCCAACGACGAGTGGCGGAACTTCCACGAAGAGCTGTGTCAGCCGCCCCCACCCTGTAAAGGGCGTTCCTCGAGAGTGGCTGTCATCCGAGCCGTCATGGCCCCGGTGAACATGGTTGGGGTGGTCGCTATGTTCATGCCCTGCGTGGTCGTCGTCGCCATGTTTGGTGTGGTCGTGGGGATCACTGTGGTCGTGGCTGGGATCATCGCACTCGACGTCGGCTTGACCGCGTCTCGCATGCTCACTGGGATGACCGCCGTGGGCATGGTCTTCGCCGTTGTGAGCATGGTCGTGGCCGTGTTGGTGTCCATCGCGGTCGCAGCCAATCGCAGAGACGGCTAACAAAGCTGGAACGAAAACGGCCAAGCACCAGACCGTTGGGAACAGGCTCATGGTTCCTCCGCATTGTGTGAGTGGCGAGTGACGATTCGAGCAAGCGCGAGCTCGGCGCGACGCGCCTGCCATTGAAGGTCAAGGCGCACGAGCGCCAACTCAACCTCGCTGGCTTGCGTCTCAAGCACTTCGCTCAGAGGTACTTCCCCCGCAGCGTAGGCTGCCTCGGCCAACGCCGAGAGCTCGCTGTCAACGTTAGGCAAGGCGGCAATCGCTGCCTGTGCGTGGGCGACGCGCGCACGGGCCGCAGATGCGCTGCGCTCAAGCTGGCGAAGGCGTTGCGCGTGCTCTGCGTTCAGCCGCTGTGACTCGGCCGCGAGAGCGTCGGCGTGAGCGCTGCCATCGTCGGAGATGGCGAGCGGCACGGCCAGGCTGAGCAAGAACCCGTGGCCTGTCTCGGTGCCTGAGTAGTCGAGTCGGTAGCCGGCGCCGACCGTCCAGCCGCGTAGCCAGCGAGAGCCTAGGGTGGCCCGCCGGGCGTCGATGGCTTGTTGCTGATGTCGGAGTTGTTGCAACAGCGGCAACGCATGGAGTGTCTGTTGGTCGTCGTCGGTCACTGTTGTGGCAACCGGGACGGTGATGTCGCCGACCAAGGTCGGCCGCTGCTCGAACGGGGCGAGCGACTGTAACGATGCCCATGCCTCGGCCACCTGCGCTTGCTCGGCTGCGATACTCGCCTGGACCAAAGTGACCTCGCGCTGGGCGCGCAAGACCGCGTAACGAGGCACGTCGCCGCTGGCTTCACGCGCGCGCAGTGCGGCGACACCGCGGCGAAGTCGCTCGACTTGGCCCACAAGTGCCGCCTGGCGCGCCTGTCGATAGACAACCGCAAAGAACGCTTCACGCGTGGCGCCAGCAAGGTCCCGTCGGGCCTGTGCGGTGTTGGCCCGAAGCCCTGCTTCGACATGTTTGGCGCTCTCCCGATGACCTCTGCGCCAGTCGCTGAGGTCCAGCTCTTGCTCGACCCAGAGAGCCACTTCAAGCGGCGTCCTGCCGGTCACCAGCTGCTCGTAGTCGAGTCCTAGCGTCGGGTTGGGGCGCACGAGCTCGGATCGAGTCGAGGTTTGATGACTTCGGATCGTTGCGTCCTGAAGGCGTGTCATCGCTGACTCATCGAGCGCGACGCGAACGGCGTCATCGACCGTCCATATCGGCGAGGCTTGTGCGCGAACAGGGTTCGGATTGTTCGACAAGAGCGCGGCGCCGAGCAACAGCAACGCAAAAGTGCGATGGTTCATCGGAGTTTTGAGCCACAGCCAACAGCAGTGCGAGGGGGCAGGTGTCATGATTAGTGCGCCAGGTAGGTAAGCAGGTCTTCAACCAGCGGCAACAAAGGCCCTGCGCCGAGCAGTACGAGGCCTGCGACGACGGTGACGGGCAGGATCAGCCAACGTGATGTCGACGCAGGCGGCTTGAGCAGGCTGTGGATGCGTACCTCGAGGGCGCCACAGCCCACGCCGTGGGCGCTCGCGAGCTGAGGGCCGGGCATACGCAGTCGTGCGACTTCGGTGAGCGCCTGGCTGACGGCAAGAGGCCCGCCGGCGACCTTTGCTGCCGCAGCATCAGCGGCTTGTTCCCGCGCGAGGACCAGTGATGCCAGCAGTGGTTCGGCGACGACTCTCGGGTAAACGGAAGCCATCAGCCGGTCCCAGAGGCCGGCTCGGTTGTGCCTGAGCGCGACGTGGGCCCGCTCGTGGGCGATGACGACGCCAAGGGTCTCGGGACGCACAGAGTCGATGAGTCCTTGGCTGATGACGATGGCCGGGCGTCGCCAACCGATGGTCAGAGCCAGCGGCTCGACCTGATCGATGACGCGAACATCAGGGGCGTCTGCCATGGTGGTAGAGAGTCCAGCGAGGCTGGTGCCGACACGACCGTCGACTCGGAGTCGCCAGCCCACGATAGCGACTCGGATAGCCAGGATGCTGAGGATGCTGAGGACGAAGACCCATGGCCATACCGTGGTGGAGGCGTGGTAAGGGTGGGCGAGACATAAGTGGTGGGTATGGGCGTTGGTGACATGGCTGAGGCAGTGGTCGGCCGAAGCGAGGACGAGTCCCGCAGAGCTCGAGGCAAGAGCTGAGAAGGTGAGGACGAGCGCTCCCCAGATAGGGGCCCACAGCCAGGCTCGTGCGACCAGCCGGCGTCGGAACGTTGCGATCGGCAACCTGTTGGCCTGCTGCCGAGAGGGTGTAGACGGCGAGAGGAAGACCACAGTTAGCCAGCAAATCAGCCCAAAGGCGACGACTGCGACCGAAAGGGACTCGACGATGGCGCTCATCGGCTGGGTCCGCGAGACGTGTCGTTTTCGCCCTTCGATTCAGCATCGGCGGTGGCCGCGAGCCGCTCAGCGACTAACGCCTCTAAGCGACGCAGGGTGTCCTCGCCCTGTTGCTCAGCTAGGTCAACGAACGCGGCCAAGAGTCCGCCACCGCCACCCCGCTCGGCGCTGTCGCCGAATTGGTCAGCGACTGCCCCTATGAGCTGCCGCTCAAGGTCGCTACGCGTGACTCGGGGGCGATAGACATAAGCATGGCTAACTTTCATGCGCGCGAGCAGGCCTTTGTCACAAAGCCGTTTCAGAGCGGATGCGATGGTGTTGACCGATACCTTTCGCCCACGATGCAGCTGGTCGTGGACCGCTCCTGGGTTCATCGGGCCTTGTTCCCAAAGCAGGGCAAGGACATCGCGCTCGAGCTCGCCGAGCGCGAGATTCTTTAGTCTTAGTTGGGACATTGAGCTCCTCAAGACTCAACCTACTCACCAAGAGTCCGAGCGTCAATCGGATTTGCGATTGTCGATGCAACAACCTGTGCTGCGCGGCCTGCACGTTGGCAGACACGCTCCTGGTCGGTGGCTCGCCTCGGAGTCGGCAGCAACGTGTTGAGCTTCGCCGTGCAGCCGATGCCGCAGCGCACCGCACACGAAAAAGGCCCCGTGCCAAGCGCACGGGGCCTTCTCATGCTCAGCGCCGAAGCGCCCTCAACTACTGCAGTTCGGCGCGTCGCTTCGCCGTTCTGGTCGTTGCTTTCTTCGTCCCCTTGCCAAAACCAGCCGAGAGGTAGGTGGTGCCCGTGTCGTCTGCGCCACCGCCGGTCAGGTCGGTCTCGCCCAGCGGGGCGCTGAAGTCGCCGGTTGCTGCCACGGTGGCGTTGAAGCTGACGCTGCCGCCGTCGCCGAGGCCGCCGGTGCCGGCGTCGCCGGTGTCGTTCCAGACGTGCCAGGCGCCGGCAAAGCCAGGCTCAACGGTCTCGGCGTCGCCATCGTCTCCCTCTTCGTCGAGGTCGGAGCCGCCGTCGTCGGGCACCAGGCGGACATTGGCAGTGACGACGTCGGCGAGCTGCGGGCCGGCGACGGTGATGCGGACGAAGCCGACATCGTTTGCGCCATCATCAGAGCCAGGCTCTTCGTAGTTCTCGAGGTAGGTCAGGGTCAGGGCGTACTGCCAGTCGCCGTTGGTGCCGATGAGCGGCTCGACGTCGAAGCCTTCGCCGACGACGTGGACGACGTCAAAGTTGGCAAGCTGGACGTCGCCGCTGGCGTCGATGAGCTCGATGCTGGCCACGTAGGTCATGTCGGCGAAGTTGTCGGGCTCGACGAGGTCGAAGGTCTTTCCGAACTGGAACTCGCTGTGGGTCGGCGGGGCCTGGTCGAAGCTTCCGAGCACGGTGCCGTCGCTGTCGTCAGTGACTTCCAGGTTGAGCAGCGGCGCGTGGTCCTGGATGGGGGTGTAGGCCTCGGCGCGGACCTTGAGGT
>CALHXW010000058.1 GCA_938040325.1 uncultured bacterium
TGAACTCACGAACCTCAGAAATCTCATGCTCTCCCGTCGAGGTCCCGGAAGGCACCAGCCCATGGTTTTATAGCAATCTTCCCAACGCCATAGGCGAACACTAGGAGACCGCTCGCTATTTATGCAGCGAGAGCAAACGCATCATCATTGGCGTTTGAAATTCCCTACGATTTTTAACCAGGTAGTAGGACCCCGGACACGCAACTCGAGCTTCAACACCCCCGTCGAAACCTGTCACCCCCATGTCAAAGAACACGCCAGTGGCGCCGACTAAGTCTAGGCCCGCTGGCGCTCAAATCAATCACTAGCCGCAAAACAAGCGCTCTTTCCGGCTGCGCCTTCCGCGATGCACTCGGCAGCATCGTCGGTTCGCTCGCTGCGCTCACCCGAACGCGACGATGCTCGCAGGGCCTTCATCGGCCGACACTGCTGCCCAAGCGTATCGCGTTCGTCTCGCTCGAACACTGCGCGCATTTTTGGGAAGAACTCCGAGCAGCACCCGCACGCGTTACCGGTGCGAGCGGGCTCGGGAGTTGTCGAGGGCGCTAGCGCGCGCTCATTGGCTTGAACTCACGGTGCTCGTAGCCCTTAAAGATCTGCGACGGCCGGAAGATTCGATTGCTCTCCAGCTGCTCGATCCAGTGGCTTAGCCAACCGGAAACGCGAGCGATGGCAAAGATCGGCGTGAAGATGTCTCGCTCGATCCCCATCTTGTCGTAGACGATGCCTGAGTAGAAATCGACGTTCGGGTAGACGCCCTTAGACGCCAAACGCTCCTTGGCGATCTCCTCGACAGCCATCGCGATCTCATAGCGCTGCTCGCTGCCGAGCTCGGTGAAGAGCTTCGTCGCGAGTCGCTGGAGGATCGTCGCGCGCGGGTCCTTAGCCTTGTAGACGCGATGTCCGAGGCCCATGATTTTCTCTTTGCGGTCGATCTTGCCGTTGATGGCGTCTGACACCTTGTCGATGCTGCCGATGCTGTCGAGAAGGTTGAGGACACGCTCGTTGGCGCCGCCGTGGAGCGGGCCCGAGAGCGTTCCGATGGCCGAAGAAATGACCGTGTAGGGGTCGGCCAGCGTCGACGCGACGACCCGGCTCGAGAACGTCGACGCGTTCATCGTGTGCTCAGCGTGGAGGATGAGGCAAACGTCCATCGTCTTGGCCGTGACGGGGTCGGGCTCGGCCCCCGTCATCATGTAGAGGAAGTTCGACGCATGGTCGAGATCGTCGCGCGGTGTGAGTGCCTCATCCCCGTTGCGAAGGCGTGCGTACGCCGCGACGATCGTCGGCAGCTTCGCGATGAGCCGGATGATGCTCTCGCGCTGAACCTCGGGGTTCGTCACGTCGCGAGCCGGGTAGAACATGCCCATCGCAGCCACGCCGGCCTGCAGTGCATCCATGGGATGGCCGGTCTCCGGCAAGCACTTGAGCAGGTCGATGATCTTGTACTTGAGGCGACGGTGATGCCTCAGCTCGTTGTCGAACTCCGCCAGCTGCGGTGCCGTCGGAAGCTCGCCGTAGAGCAACAGGTAGCAGACTTCCTCGAACGTACAGTTCTCGGCCAAGTCCGCGATCGCATAGCCGCGGTAGAAGAGCTGGCCTTCCTGACCGTTGATGAATGCAATCTTCGAATAGGCCGCTGGGACCCCTGCAAGACCTGGGACAAGCTCCGTCGTCATGTTCACTCCTATAAAGGTTCCGAGCTGATTTGAGCGAGGCCCTCGCCCGGGCGGGACACTATCCGAGCGGGGCGACGTTTGCAACGAGCGCCGAACGTCCGCCTCGATACCTTAGCGACGGCGCCGGTCCGAACCGCACGGTCGTTTGATCTCTAGTGTCCCGTGCGGCGAGTTCGTCGTGAAATTCCGTCGACCCCGATTTCTACAGAAGAAGCATGTCGGAAAGGAGTTGTGTCCCTTGACCCGCTTCGGTGAAGAACGTTCGAGCGCTTTCGAAGGCGTTATCGTCCACGCTTTCCGCGCAACCTACAACGCGTCGGGCGACAATGCCGACGTGTCGTGAGGATCCGATGGGCGACGTGGGTCGAGGCCCCGTTCCAGGTCGCTCAAGGCTCGAGCAGGTTCCAGCTCAAGATCTCTAGCTGGGGTCGGCAGTAGCTCGAGAGCGCCTGCTTGACGACGCGCGCTTGGATCGCGACGGGGACGTCGCGGTGAAGCGCCACGTGGTCGACGAGGCGGCGGTTGGTCGGATCGCGCTTGACGTAGGCGTGAACAAACCGTCCTGCGCCATCGTGCAGCCGAAGCGCAAAGTACCCGCGCGTCGACCCTCGGAAGGCGCACATGTACGCGGTGCTGACGCGGGCGCCAGCGGTTAGCTGGACCCGCTGGCCAATATAGGGCGAGTCAAGGCGGCGGAGCTCCTTCCAGATTGCGCGTTGCCCGCGCACCGCCAGACGCGACCGTGTCGACTGACGAGCGGTATCTGGCTTGACCGGCGACAGCGACTTCGCGGTGTAGCGCCAACCCCGAGACCACTTAAGGATGTCCACCTGGTCGGGGCAAAGCTCGGACAGCTTGTCGGGGTTGTAGCGGACGTCAACGGTGATCTGAGCCCAAGGATCGCTTTCGAGCAGTCGCTCAAGGACCACCCCCAACTCGCGCGGCACGTAGCCCGTGACCGTCTCCATCGGACCGCCCAGCAGCGTAAACGCCATGAGACGGCGCTGTTCGCCGCTGTAACCACAGTTGAAGTAGTCGGTTTTCTTGGCGTGGACGCGGTAGGTGAACACCTGCCCGGCGACCTCGTAGCGGTCGACCTGGAGCCTCGATAGCGTGGGCCAGTTGCGTGGGTCCTTGCTCGGTCCCTCGGCGTGCGCGGACGAGGCTAACGTCACAGCGAGGACGGCGACAAAGGCGGTTCGGATGAGCGTAAACACGAGCGGACTATCCCGTCGCACTCGATAGAGTGCAAGTTTGATGCGCCCTTAGCCCGGTCTTCTCATCGCGTTGAGTCGTCGGTGGGGTGCACCCGCGCACGTCGGGAGATGACTTCGCCAGCACTACTGCGCCTCGGAACGGTTATCCCGCTCGGCTCGGCCCTTGGTTCTCAAGCACCGGCCGGAACTCGCGTCGATCCAGGCGGTAACCAGCCGAACGCCACTAGGCTAGAACTGAATCGTGGACTCGAACTTGATGCCTTCGAAGTCCGGGAACACGCGACACACACCGCCCGAGCACTTCAGCCCGCCTTTCGAGCGCCCACCGAACAACCGGACGAAGCTTTGGTCGTTGATGTTGTATTGGACGAAGGCACCCGGGAAGAGCGGGCTGTCGTTGCTTTCCTCGGTCAGGTACTCGAATTGGCCGGTGAACGACCAGCTCTCGCCGACATTGAATGTGAGGTAGCTCGTTCCTTCAATGTAGTCGTCTTCGAGCGACGCTGCGCCAATGTTCTTGCTCCGGAACTCATGGTTGAGGTGGAACTGTAGGTCGAGGTGTTCGGAGAAGGCGTAGAACCAGTCCACATCGACATGGAACATCCGCACGCGGATGATCCCTGCGTCGGGAGCCTCTTCGTGTCGGTAGCCAGCCTGTACCAGCAGTCGGTCGCCAGCGGCTCCGATTCGCTCCCAACCGCCAAACGTGTGCAGGGTGAACTCATCGACCGCTGGCGCGTCGATGAAGTACGCACCGCTGATGAACACCTGGTCTTTCGAGTCAGGCAGCTGATAGTCGAGGCGCAGTCGGGCGCCTGTGACGTTTGTGTTGTTGATCACGCGCTGGTCGACACGCTCGAGCGTAGGCGGCGTCACGTACTGAAACGTCTGCGTCACGCCTTGTTGCTGTGCAGTGTCAGGGTGCAGCGACGACGCGACCTCAAAGCGCTGATACCGCTTGCCCTCGGCAAGCACGGTCAGTGGGCCGGCCTGGCCTGTGGCAGACATGTAGAGCGCATAGCCGTCGCTGTCGTTATCAACCTCGCCCGCTGCTGTGAGACGTCGCCCAAAGTTCTGCAGGTAGTTGAACTCCGCGTAGATATCGATCGCGTCGGCAAGCGAAAGCAGCTCAATGTTGCCACCCACAATCACGCTTCGGTCGGTCTTGGCGTTGTTGATGGGATCGACGTCATCGTCGCCCCCCACCACGCCCGCAACTGCCTCGCGAAGCGATGAGTGCCGGCGCTCGATGTCGACGCCCTGGACGCCAAACTTGAAGCCCTTAAACGGCGTCCCCTCAAACCGAGCGGCAAAGATCAGGTCATTGGGGTCGGGAACGAACTTCTCCTCGACGAGGTCGACGTTTGCGGCGTTCGTCAGGCCGGCGCTGATGCGGGTGCGGTAGCGGCCGGTCCGTATCAGCGCATGCAGGCCGCGAAGCGTCGTTGTGAAGCCCACTTCATCGAACTTCCGCAGCGACAACGCCATGCCACGACCGAGGGAGAGGAAGTCGTCGCCAAGGGTCAGCGTCGTCTTTCCAAGCCGAGCTCGGAGATAGATCTCTTCCGGCCGGAAGTCGCTCTGGTACTGAGACGACGGTGGCGACGGAAACCACGCTGCATCGAAGCGCAGCCCAAGCGTCCACATGTCATAGCGGAGCCGCAAGTTAAGCCGGTTGCGCAGGTCGAAGACGTTCTCGCGGTCCTCCGCAGCCACGATCTGCGGGTCCTCGAGCTCGAAGTGCCAGTCGAGAAAGAGTGATTCCGTGATGTCGAGGGTGATCTTGTCACCGTCACCGACCGAGAACTCGACTGCAGCGGCTGGCGTGCTCGCCAGGACGCTGCCGATCGAGGCAGCAAGGACGACCCGAAGCCACGCCATTACGACGCGTCGAGACCGAGCAGCCCACGAACGTCCCGCTCAAGCTGCGGAACCTCGGACGACTGGAAGCCCAAGATGCGCTTCTTGATCGCCCCGTCGCGTCCGATCAGGACAAGGTACGGGGCTGACGCGTTGGGGTTGTATGCTTGGCTGATGCCGTTGTCTTCGTCGACAACGACAGAGAACGTGTAGCCATGCTTTTTGATGTAAGGGCTGACCAGCGCCTGTGTCTCAGGACCGTCGAGGCTGATCGAGATCACCTTGAGTCCTTGAGCCGCATACTTAGCGTGCAGGTCTTGCAGCACAGGCATCTCGGCCTTGCACGGCTCGCAGTAGGTCGCCCAGAAGCTCAGCATCACCACCTCGCGGTTGAGGTGGCTGGAGAGCGTGACGTCGCCGCCGTCAAGGTCGTAGGCGGTGAAGTCCGGGAGGTCGTTGTTGGTCGACGATGCGCCGCCGCTCGAGCCACATCCGGCGGTCAGAATCAGGGCCGTCGCTACAGAGAGAAGAGTTCGAATCACGTTCGCTTCCTTTAAGTGTGCGCTACGCGCGTGGTCGCTTGCCGACCCACGTACGCCGAGCCGGGCTACCTGGTTACCGCAAACCGACGTGGTTGTATTTCGCGGTGCCGTAGTCACGCGCGAGGGTGCTGTGTTCGTCGACGCTGCGGGTCTCTTTCGGGGTGAACAGATCGAAGACTCTGCCTTTGCGCAGGCCCCACAATCCGACGCGCGCCGCACGAGCACGCACCGCACTCGCGCCAAGGATTCCGGCTGCGAGCTCGCGGGGGCGGACGTGGGCGCCCTCGTCGATGTTGACCCGGTAACGCAAGACAGGCGTGGACGGGTCGAGGTTCAGCGCGGCTTGCTCGGCCTCGTTGGGGACGTCGACGGTCATTGAGAGCAGTCCGTCGCGGACGTCGATGACTTTCTCTCCCTTCTTTCGCATCACCGTCTGGTGCACGGGCTCGTCGCCGAGCGCGACTGCACAGCCCGCTTTGAGCGCATCCACGTCCCAGTCAGCAGCCCAGACGATGTACTCGGCGAGCTTGCCGACCTTGGCAGGCGCAGCCACGTTCGGTGTGCCCGGCTCCTTCGGCCCAGACTCGATAAGCGCAGCGCGGACCGCCAAGAGACCCTCGTCGCTGACCGCGTTGAAGCGGTCCACGAGCTCGTCAGGATCGACGTTTTCGAGCGCATAGACGTCGACAACCTCGCACAGACTCGACACCCCGAGCGGCAGCGCGGGGCCGTAGCTCAGCAAGGCTTTCGGTGAGAAGCCCTCGCTGTACTTGAGGTTGAGATTGGCCCGACGGAACGTCCGCGGCAGCACGCGTGCGAGGTCGAGCTGGCTCGTCATCGCTGCTGCACCGAGCTTGGTGAAGACCAGCCGGTAGCGGAAGACGTCGCCTTGGCTCTCACGCCGGGGCGGCAGCGTAGCGCCGAGCCGATTCTTACGCAGCTGGCGGTAGGCCGGCACGAAGTCATCGTCATCGCTACGTGTCGCCGGAAGCTCCGCGCCGAGCTGGGCCAGATACCGAACACGCTCTTCGCGCATCTCGGTCATGTCGCACGCGATGCCGCAGTGGTAGCAGACGAGCTTTCGCTCATCGGCAACGGCGTCGGCCACGTTGGTATGGTGGACCTGCGCGCCGACCGGCTTGCCACACGGTGGGGACAGGCGCGACTTCGTAGCCCGCTTCCACTCCTTGTAGAGGAACTTGGGTGCGAGGCCGACGTCGATGTGGTCCCAGGGCAGGGCGCCATCGACCGGAAGTGTGCCAAGGTAGCGGGCTGGGTCGATTCCCCAGTCCGCGATGGCCTCAACCCACACATCCCAGCGCAACTCTTCGTCCCAACCGTCGAGCCTGGCGCCGCGACGGAAGGCGAGCTCCACGAGGTCGGCCACGCGCTTGTCGCCACGCGAGATGATACCCTCGATGAAGCTGACCTTCTGGTTGTGGTACTTCACTGGGATCCGCAGGCGCTTGCCTTCCTCGCGGAGCAGCCGCTGCTTGCGGTCGATCTCGTCGAGCGAGTCCATCGCAGCCCATTGGAAGGGCGTATGCGGCTTTGGCACGTGGCTGGAGGCGCTGGCGGTCACCTGGACTTTGCGCTTGTTGTGGTGACGGTGGCCAATCTTCTGTGCCTTGGCCGCCGTTCGGACGATGCCGAGAACATCCTCGTCCTCCTCCGTGGGCAAGCCGATCATGAAGTAGAACTTCATCTTGTACCAACCGCGCGCGAACACGCGCTCCGCGGTGGTCATGATGTCTTCTTCACTGATGTTCTTGTTGACCACGTCCCGCATGCGCTGGCTTCCAGCCTCGGGGGCAAACGTCAGGCCGGTTGCCTTGACGCTCGAGATCTCGTCGAGGAGGTCTTCGCTCAGGCCATAGGCTCGCAGCGAGGACACGGAGAGGCTTGCGCGTCGTGCGCGCATCCGCTCCATGACCTTTTTGATCAACGGAGAGATGCACGAGTAGTCTGCAGTCGACAGGCTCGTCAGCGATGCTTGATCGTAGCCACCTGCGTCGAGCGCCTCCATCACCGTGTCGACGATTGCGTCCGGATCACGCTCGCGCACGGGCCGGTAGATCATGCCCGCTTGGCAGAAGCGACACCCCTCTGTGCAGCCACGGGCGATCTCGATCGACATTCGGTCAAAGATCGCCTCGGCCGCGGCGACAGGGGAGTTCGCCGGGAACGGGTAGCGATCGAGATCTTCGATGAGCTCGCGGACGATGGGGTAGGGGCCCTCGCTGGCGTCGCTGTCGACGACGAGGAGATCGTTGCGTGGCTCGACTTTGTGGGTGTAGAGGGCCGGGCAGTACCAGCCGCCAAGCGCCGCAAGCTTCACCAGCTGCTCACGTTTGGTCAGGCCCGCCTTTTTCCAGTCGGCAAGCTTAAGCAGCGCCTCAGGGAGCGCACGCTCCGAGTCGCCAACAAGGAACGCGTCGAAGAACGGTGCGATCGGCTCGGGGTGTGTCGCCACCGGACCACCGCCGATGACCAGCGGATCGTCTTCACCGCGGTCAGCAGCGCGCAGCGCGAGGCCGCTCAGATCCAAAATGTTGAGCGCGTTGGTGAACGTCATCTCGTACTGGAGCGAGATCCCGATCACGTCGAAGTCGCGAAGCGGACGCGCCGACTCCAGTGAGAGGAGGGGCAGCTCGCGGGTACGGAGCTCGCGCTCCATGTCCGACCATGGGGTGAACGCACGCTCGCAGATGATGTCCTCGACGTCGTTGAGCACCTTGTAGATGATCTTCGTGCCGAGATGGCTCATGCCGATGTCGTACAGATCTGGGAACGCCATGCAGATTCGAACCGTTGCGGCGTCCCAGTCTTTCGTGACGCTCAGGTACTCGCCACCGAGGTAGCGAGCAGGCTTCTGAACGTCGTCGATGAAGTGGGCGTATGGGTGCTGCTGCTGAGTCACTGGCTCTCCCGGATCGGTACGCGCTGCGCGGGCCGCGGTTATAGTGATGCGAGCGAGCGGTCGTCAACGAACAGGAGCCCCGGTCGTAGCGGCAGCCCGTGGGCACGACCCATCGCTGGATGCCGTGACCTGCGCTCCTGCCGCTGAGTCAACGGGTGGTGAGCGAGCCGTGAAGGTCGCCGATGGCGCCGGGTCAGGGGTTGACCTTCGTCGCCTAGTTCCATACGTACACGTCGAAAACTCGCATCGCGTGACACGCGGTGGAGCAAAGACACACAGGAGACGCCACATGCGACTGACCACTCTGCTCATCCTCGGTTTTGCTCTGATCGCCGGCAATGGCTGCGGCGATGACAGCGACAGCGACAGCGACACCACCGCGGCCGATACGTCGGGCGACGATGCAGGTGAAGACACGACGGTCGACGAGGACACGACGCCGGCTCAGGACACAACGGCCGCCGACACGGCCCCGGCAGACACGACCCCTGCGGACACCACGCCACCCGACACCACGCCGCCGATGGACACCACGCCGCCGGTCAACACCAGCGCCGGCATCTGCCCTGGCATCACGGACTGCGTTGTTGCGTGCAATGCGGGGCCTGCCGACCAGCAGTCGGTGTGCACACAGAGCTGCCTTGACGATGCCGAAGACGGCGACGAGCTGGCGGCATTCCAGGCCTACGCTGCCTGCATGGGCCCCGTGAGCGACACCAACACCGACGGCAACAACTGCTTCACGGCCGGGACGTCCGCTGAAGACCTTCAGGACCAAGCCGACTGCCAGCGTCAGAACTGCCTCGCGGAGACCGTGACCTGCTTCGGCGGCATGCCCGCTGGTGAGACCACGTGTCCGAACCTCAACGGCTGCATCGCTGGTTGCATTGACGGCTCCGACTACCCGTGCATTCGCGCCTGCCTGGCCGATGGCGTCGCCGCTAGCGCTTCGTTTTACTTCGCCTGGAAGCTCTGCGCCGACTCGGTGTGCCTCGACCCGACGGACCCGCTAGGCCAGGAGCTCTGCGTGCAGCAGGTTCAGAGCCAGCCGATCTGTTCGGACCAGTTCACAGAGTGCTTCGGTGATGTTGGCTCGGCACCGGGCTCCGCACCAGGCGGCGGCCTGCCAGAGTAGCTCAAGACCTCGCTGACGAGACCCTCGGTCGACCGACCGAGGGTCTTTCTGTTTGGGCCCTGACCGACCGCTCCGAAGGAACTCAACATGGCACCTTGTGATGTGACCATTCGCCGTGCCGGTAAGAACGACGCGGCGCTCATCGCCAGCATGAACATCGCGATGGCGCTCGAGACCGAGGGCATTGCGCTGGAGCCCGAGCGCGCGCTACGGGGAGTGGTCCGGTGCTTGGAGCAACAGGAGCGTGGCTTCTACCTGCTCGCCGAGCGTGACGGACTCTACCAAGGCCAGCTCATGATCACGTACGAGTGGAGCGACTG
Organism: uncultured bacterium; assembly: GCA_938040325.1. Lineage (GTDB taxonomy): Bacteria > Myxococcota_A > UBA9042 > PHBI01 > PHBI01 > CALHXW01. The sequence goes on from CALHXW010000058.1 coordinate 9,674, forward strand.
GCGTGACGGCGTGATCTATTGGATACAGTCGGTGTATGTGGCTGCCGATGCACGGCGTACCGGCGTCTACCGCGCCCTCTACGAGCACGTGCTCGCCGATATCGACGCCGATCCTGATGCCGTCGGGGTGAGGCTCTACGTCCACCCCGACAACGTGCGGGCGCGAGCCACCTACGAGCAGCTTGGTATGAAGTGCGCGGAGTACCTCATCTACGAAGTCGATCAGGTGATCGATCGCTAAGCGACAAGCGTCTCCGACCGCAGCTTGGATCGGTTGGCGCTCTGGGTGGCATCGCCGAGCAACATGGTGCTTACTTATCGGCGTCGTCGTGCGCTTGGTTGTGCGAGCGCGCAAGCGAGTCGATCTGGTCGTCGATCGACGCCTTGATCGAGGTCTCATCCGTGTTGCTGAGCACTAAGGGGACGACCGTCGCTTGGCGGCTGGTTTGGGCGCGCTTGGCCTTGTTGGATCGGCGCCGGAAGATTCGCCAAGCGAGGTGGCCGTCAAAGCCTGGAATGGGGATGAGGTTGAGCGCGATCATGAACGCGTTGATGCGGATGAGCGCATCGTCGAGTTGGGCGTAGGCAAACGAGGTTGGGGGACCAATGGCCAGGCGCACGACCAAGGCGATCACCAGCACGATGGCTTGGGCGGCGACACCGCCCCACGCGATCCGTATCTCAGCGCGTTCAGAGATGTGGCCGCGGTAGCGACACTCACCCCCGAAGCCATGCACGTCGATGCTCACAACCTTGAGTCGGGCTCGGCGCACGAGCCAGGCGTGGCCTTCTTCGTGCACGAGGATGAGCCCAAGGAGCGCCAGCCAGCTGATCGGCAGGAACTCGAAGCGCGTGAAGATCAGCATCCCGAGCGGTAGCGACCAATGAAAGCGGAGCGGCGCCCCTCGGAGCTTTCCGAGGGTCAGGAAGCCACGGTCCCAGGTGCGCGCGTTCATCGGGCGACCGGACGACGCTCAAGCCGGCCCAAGACCGCTGGGCCGACCGCTGGTTTGTTGACGCCGATGGTGACCGCCTCGCGGAGCCTAGCGACCAGGTCCGGGCGCGGTGGCCCAGCGTCGCCATGCAAGACCGTCAACACCGGTTGGCCGGCGCGAACCTGGCTGCCGACGGGCTGATCGATTCGAATCCCGACCTTGGGGTCGATCACATCGGTGATCGCGGCGCGTCCCGCTCCCAGCGCAACACCGGTGAGACCAACCTCTCGCGCGTTGATTCCCGTGACATACCCGTCCGTGCTCGCGACGACTGCCGTCTCGCCGGTGTGGACCGGGAGCTGAGCGAGATCGCCTCCCTGAGCCGCCACGAAGGCACGGAAGCGTGCCAGACCGCTGCCGTCGTGGAGTGCGCGTGTGACGCTCTCACGCGCCTCGGCGTTGGGGATGTTGAGCGCGGCTTCGACCATGGCCGCTGCCATCGTAAGGCTCAGCTCTGTGAGCGTTTCGTCGCCGGATCCGCTGAGCACCTCGATCGCTTCAGCGACCTCGCAAGCGTTACCCACGAAACGTCCGAGCGGGGCGTCCATGCGCGTCATGTAGGCGATCACATGAACCCCCATCTGCGCGCCGACTTCGGCCATTGCGATCGCAAGCTCACGGGCGTCGTCGGTGGTGGTCATCCAGCCGCCGAGCCCGACCTTGACGTCCAAGACCAGCGCCTCGATGTCCTCGGCGAGCTTCTTGCTCATGATGCTAGAGACGATGAGATCTTGCGCAGCAACCGTGCCGGTTACGTCACGCAAGGCGTAGAGCCGCTTGTCTGCGGGCACGAGGTTGTCGGTCTGACCGACGATTGCGCAGCCGTTGGCGTTGAGCAGGTCGATGAGGGCTTGTCCCTCGAACTCGGCTGAGAAACCAGGGATCGCTTCGAGCTTGTCGATGGTGCCGCCCGTGTGGCCAAGGCCCCGGCCGCTGATCATCGGCACGGTCACCCCGCAGCACGCTGCGAGCGGAGCAATCATGAGCGAGAGCTTGTCGCCAACACCCCCTGTTGAGTGTTTGTCAGCGCGCCCGGGACCGAGCGAGCTGAGGTCGAGGGTGTCGCCGGAGCGTCGCATTGCATCCGTCCACACGCTCAGCTCTTCGGCGTCCAAGCCTCGAAAGTAGATGGCCATCGCCAGGGCTGCCATCTGGTAGTCGGGCAGCGTGTCGGCCGCGAACGCCTCAATCACATGGCGGATCTCCGCCGCAGGCAGCTTCGCTCCGTCACGCTTGGCGGCGATGATCTCGACGACGCTCCGCATCGTCAGTAAGCCCCGCCGCCGCCGGCGACGCCGCCGATCGGATGCCACGCTGTCTTGAACTCGATGAAGGGCAGGATCATGTACGGGCTCTGTGCGTCGGCGTCGCGCCACTCTGAGGCACTGCGGTCGTCGATAAACTTCGTGCGCTTGATGCTCTCGGTTGCCGCGATCGACAGCGCTCGCTCCTCGTCCTTGTCGGACCCAACGGCAAAGATCGCGTCGAGGTCCATGTGACTGCCGATGTGTGGCGTGAGCTCATCGCGTCGCCCGGTGAGGATGTTGACGACGCCGCCAGGCAGATCGCTGGTCGCAAGGACCTCGGCGAGTTCGATCGCGATGGTCGGTGCGTCGTTGTCGACGACGACGATGGTGCTGTTGCCGCCGACAATGACCGGCGCAAACGTGCTGATCAGCCCAAGCAGGGGAGCGCTCTTTGGGGCAAGCACCGTCACCACGCCCATCGCTTCTGGGAAGGTGAAGTTGAAGTGGGCACTTGCGACCGGGTTGGTGTTGCCGAAGAGCTGCGTGAACTTGTCACACCAGCCGGCGTACCAAACAAGCCGGTCGATCGCCGTCGCAACCTCCGCGGCCGCGTCCTTTTTCTTGTAGCCAGCGGCGTCTTCCAAGGCGCGCTCAAACGTCGCTGAGCGACTCTCAAGCATCTCGGCCATGCGGTAGAGGATCTGACTTCGGTTGAATGCCGATCGTGCCGCCCACCCACGCTGCGCTTTGCGGGCTGCGACCATGGCGTTTCGGAAGTCTTTTCGCGAGGCGCGGCAGATGTTGGCCACGAGGTCTCCCTTGGCGTTGGTCTGGCGGTCGTATCGCCCGCTCTCGGTGCGCGGAAACGCGCCGCCGATGTAGAGCTTGTAGGTCTTGAGGACATTGATTCGTGACGTGGTCTCTTTCGACATCAGCGCACCTCCAAGTAGGGGAGAAGGCCTTGGCGGCCGCCCTCACGACCGAAGCCGCTCTCTTTGTAGCCGCCAAAGGGGCTCGTCGGGTCGAACTTGTTGAACGTGTTGCCCCAAATCACGCCGGCTCGCAGCGCTCCCGCCATCTCGAAGAGCCTTGAGCCCTTATCCGTCCAGACGCCGGCTGACAGTCCGTAAGGGGTGTTGTTGGCCTTCGCGACCGCTTCGTCGGGAGTCCGGAAGGTCAACACCGACAGGACGGGGCCGAAGATCTCTTCCTGAGCGATGCGGTGCGACTGGGAGACGCCGGTAAAGAACGTCGGTCGGAAGAAGTAGCCGCGGTCAGGTAGCGCGCAGCTGCTCTGGTGCATCGTTGCGCCTTCGCTGGCGCCAGCGTCGACCAGCGCTTTGATGCGGCCGAGCTGCTCTTTCGAGTTGATCGCCCCGATGTCGGTGTTCTTGTCGAGCGGGTCGCCGACAATGAGCGACTCGATGCGAAGCTTCAGCTTGGCGACGACCTCGTCGTGCACGCTCTCTTGCACCAACAGGCGTGAGCCGGCGCAGCAGACGTGGCCTTGGTTGAAGAAGATGCCATTGATGATGCCCTCAACGGCTTGGTCGATGGCAGCATCAGCGAAGATGATGTTGGCACCCTTGCCGCCGAGCTCGAGTGTCAGCCGCTTACCGGTGCCGGCGATCGCTCGCTGAATGATCTTTCCAACGTCGGTGGAGCCTGTGAAAGCGATCTTGTCGATGTCAGGGTGGTCGACGATGGCAGCACCGGTCTTGCCGGCGCCGTTGACGATGTTGACGACACCGGGCGGCAGGCCTGCTTCGGCGATGATCTCGGCGAGCTTCATGGCCGTCAGTGGTGTGGTCTCAGCCGGCTTGAGCACCACGGTGTTGCCGGTAGCAAGCGCTGGGGCGATCTTCCACGCTGCCATCAAGAGCGGGAAGTTCCACGGAATGATCTGTCCAGCAACACCCACCGAGCTGACGCGAGCCCCGGGGAAGGCGTACTCCAGCTTGTCAGCCCAGCCCGCGTAGTGAAAGAAGTGGGCGGCAACGAGCGGGATGTCCACGTCGCGTGACTCGCGGATAGGCTTGCCGCCATCCATCGACTCGAGGACGGCAAGCTCTCGCGACCGCTCCTGAATCATGCGAGCAATTCGAAAGAGGTATTTCGCTCGCTCCGAGCCGCGCATCTTCCCCCAGACTTTGTGGGCTTTGCGTGCCGCTTTGACGGCCTTGTCGACCATCGCCGCATCGGCGCTGGCGAACTCGGCGATCGGCTCCTCGGTGGCAGGGTTGATGCTCTTGAAGTGGTCTTTGCCGGCGACGAACTCACCGCCGATGAAGTGGCCGTACTTCTTCTCAAAGCGCGTGTGGCCGGTCGACTCCGGCGCTGGAGCGTAGTCCCACAGATCGCCGTAGAGCAGCGCGTGAGGCGTGTCCGAGCCGGGGGGCTTCGTCGTTTTTTTCGATTTCGTCGTCTTTTTCGCGGTCACCGGTGTGTCCTTTGAAGTGCAGCGCAGCGGGCGAGGGCCGGGAGCCATGGCGCCCTTTGAGGCTCATGACGGAGGAGGCGAGGAGTGCTCAGCCGAGGGTGAAGTAGCGGCTGGACTGGTAGTTGCCAGAGCGCTCTTTCGCGAGCTGCATCAAGAGGTCGTTGAGCAGTGACGAGGCGCCAAAGCGGAACCACTCGTTGGAGAGCCAGGCATCGCCGAGCACTTCCTTGACCATCGCGAGGTAGCGAAGCGCGAGCTTCGCTGTCCGAATGCCACCCGCTGGCTTCATGCCAACCATCTTGCCCGTCTTAAGGTAGTGGTCTCGGATCGTCTCGAGCATCACAAGCGTCACCGGCATGGTCGCTGCAGGCTGCACCTTGCCCGTGGAGGTCTTGATGAAGTCGGCTCCCGCATCGATAGCGATCTGCGACGCGAGGCGGACGTTGTCGTAGGTCTTGAGCTCGCCGGTCTCCAAGATCACCTTTAGGCGAGCAGAGCCGCAGGCTTCTTTGACGGCTTCGACCTCGTCGAAGACCCGGCCATAGCGTCCAGAGAGAAAGTCGCCACGGTTGATCACCATATCGATCTCGTCGGCGCCTGCCTTGACGGTCTCCCGAACCTCCACGAGCCGATGGTCGAGATCGGCCTGACCGCTTGGGAAGTAGGTGGCGACGGCGGCAATCTTGATGCCGCTGCCCTCGAGGCATCGTTTGGCGATCGGGACCATCGGTGGGTAGACGCAAACGGCACCGACCGACGGTACGTCGGGGGCCTGCAGGTCTGGCTGCCGAGCCTTCTGGCAGAGCGTCTCGACCTTGCCAGGCGTGTCGGCGCCTTCAAGGGTGGTGAGGTCGACCATCGACGCAATGAGCTTCAGCCCTGCGACCTTGGAGCTCTTCTTGAGGCTCCGAGAGGAAAAGCGCTTGGCGCGCTCGGTTGCGCCGACCTCATCGATCGTCGGAACGCGGGGTGGGACGTAGTCGTTGCCCATTATCAACCTCTCTCGGTGGTGTGCACAGGCGCGCTGCCCAGGCACGTGCTTTTTCGGGACAGGGGCCCGACGTCGGCGAATCATCCGGGCTAGGTGTCACCTTCGTCAACCAAACGCACCGAACGCCCCGTGCGAAGGCCGCGCTGCGAGCCCTCAGCGCGACCCGAAGAGCGCGGTTCCAATGCGGACGAGCGTCGAGCCCTCGGCGATGGCCGCCTCAAAGTCACCGCTGGTTCCCATCGAGAGGACCGGGCGACCGTCAACCCTGTCAGAGACGGTTTCCATGAGCCGGCGAGTCCGGGCGAACGCGTCTCGGAGGGCTGCGAGCCCAGCCGGTCGAGGGAGGCACATCATCCCGCAGAGTCGCAGCCCGGCCGCAGCGCTGACGTGATCGGCGAGCGCGTCGATGTCACCGACGGCACACCCGGACTTCTGTGGCTCTGCGTCGATGTTGACCTGGATGAGGACGTCGAGGGGACGAGGGCTGGCGTCGAGCCGGCGGACGAGCGCGTCGACGACCGACGGTCGGTCGATCGTGTGAACCAGCGCTGGCGGATCAGCGGCCACGAACTTCGCCTTGTTGCTCTGGAGCGGGCCGATCAGGTGCCACCGCAGATCGGGACCGTCAAAGCGTTGGCGTCGGGCTCTCCAAGCCTGGATCTGGTTCTCACCAAAGTCGGCGACGTGAAGGCGCGCAAGCTCGGCCACCGCGTCGTCGCTGTGCCGCTTAGACACCGCGAGCAGCGTGACGTCGGCGTCCGAACGGCCACTTGCGGTTGCCGCCACGCGGATGCGGTCTTCGATAGCGGCTAGGCGCTGAGCGAGGCCCTCAGTAAGGGAGGATGTCACTGGCGCCCATCTCCTCCATCATCTCCACCACCTGGCAGAGCGGAAGGCCGACGACGTTGGTGTAGGACCCGTCGATCTCTTCGATCAGGTAGGCGCCGACGCCTTGGGCTGCGTAGGCACCTGCTTTGTCCATCGACTCGCCTACTGCCACATACTTCTCGATCTCGTTGGCGGTGAGGCCTTTGAACTGCACCGTTGTGGCAACGGCTTGGACGCCCTCTTTGTTCTTCTTGAGGTCGTGGATGCAAAAGCCCGTGATGACGCGATGGCGGCTGCCAGCGAGCCGGTGGAGCATTTCGGATGCCTCGGCCGTGTCTTTGGGCTTGCCCAAGATCCGTTCGGCGAGCACCACGACGGTGTCGGCGGCCACGACCCAGCGCGTCTCCGACAGGCGCGTCCCGCCGCCGGCGGGGTAGGGGCGCGCGCGTGGGTCCATGTCGGAGTACATGTTCTGCTGCATCCGCTCGACCACGGTGAGGCACTTCTGCCGGGCCATGCGCTTGACGAAGTTCTCGGCAACTTCGCCTTCGTTCTGGATCTCATCGATGGCGGCGGGGATGCACTTCACTGAGAATCCGAGGCGCTCGAGCAGCTCCTTACGCCGCGGTGATGCAGAAGCGAGAATGATCTGTACGTTCACGGCCCCTCCCTAGGCGAAGCAACGCGGAGCATAGGCGACGTCCACGCAACGCGCTACTACCAGCATGCGACCGGCTTCGCTAGAGGGCATGCTCCGGTGCCGCATCGACGTGGGGGCGCCACTGCGTCGTCCATCACGCTCCGAGTGCGTAGAAGTAGCCTTCGCCGGTGCCGATGTAGATGCGATCGTTGAGGACCACAGGCGTGCTGTGGATGCGTCCGCGGAGCTTCTTTTGCCAGACGGTCTCGCCGGTCTTGGCGTCAAAGCACCACAGCCGGCCCGCAGCGTCGCCGACAACCACACGGCCGGCGACAACGGCTGGGCTCGACCATGACTTCGCGGCAAGCTCCGCGGTCCAGGCGGACTCGCCGGTCTTCGCATCGAGAGCGTAGAGCTTCTTGTCGTTGCCGCTGATGTAGAGGCGGTCACCGACGACCGCAGGCGTCGCCCAGAAGCCAGTGCGGTTCTTGGCGCGCCAGACCTCGCGTCCGTCGCTGCGAGCGAAACAATAGACGTGAGGCGATTGGTCCTGAGCAGCAATGTAGACGTAGTCGCCGGCCACAACGGGCGATGCGTCGGTGTCGTCACCAGTGTTGGCAACCCAACGCTCTTTGCCGGTCGCAGCGTCGAGGCTGATGAGCTCCCCATCATAGGTCGCGCAGTAGTATTCGCCGTCAACGACCGCTGGCGAGGTCTCGCTGCCGTAGGAGCCGTGCTTGGTGCCGCGGTTGATGCCGCCAACAAACGTCTTCCAGTGGAGCGCGCCAGTCGTCGGGTCGAGACACCGAGCGAAGCCGTTCTCGCCCGCGATGTAGAGCTTGCCGTCGACGACACAGGCCGAGCTGTCGAGGTCACGGCCGGTGTTGATGCGCCAGATGACCTTGCCGGTGTTGGCGTCTATGCACCGAAGCCAGTCATCGACGCTGCCGACGTAGAGCTTGTTGTCGTAGAGGCAGACGCTGGCTTTGAACTGCCGCTTGGCCTCAAAGCGCCACCGGACCCGCCCAGTGGCTTCTTCGAAGCAATAGATGTTGCGGCCCTGGCTGGCGATGAAGACAAAGCCACCATAGACTGCTGCCTGCCCCGTCCACCCGGTGCCGGCCCAGACGTGAGGCGTGCCGTAGTAGAGCGACTCGAAGTCACGCATGCGGTGGCGCCAGATCACCTCGGGGGCGTTGTCGCTGACCTTGCCTGCGCCGTAGAAGGTGTGGCTTGGGTTGCCGCGAAACATGAGCATGGCGTCCGTCGCGCTCGACGAGGTGCCGTGGGGCCACTTTGGCAGGCCGAGCGGCCCACCATGCTGCTCGGCCGGCAAGTCCCGCTTTTTCTTGCCGGGGATGGGCGTGTCGCTGCCGCGCATGTGCCGGGGCGGCTTCTGTCGTGCGCCAGCGGGGGACGAGGCTACCACAGCAGCCGCTGCAGCTGTGGTCAGGAAGGTCCTCCGCGAGATAGCTGGAAGCCCGGCTTGGGCTCGGCGCGGAGCGCGTTCTGCTGGTGTTTGGGAGTCGTCCACGGCCACGTCGCAAGCTAGGTGTCGTTGTTGTCTCTGCGAAACGCCTGGGTCGCCTTTCTATTTCAACAGAGTTACGTTAATTCTTCGGTGTTTTTGCGAGTTGGCTGCGGACAGAAAACCCGCGGGAAACGCCAGCCCGCGCCACACAACCCAACGACCAGAAGGCGGAGCAGTTTCATGGGGCGGACAGTGATGCAGGTCTTCAATGAGACCGTCAAGAAGTGGGGTGAGGCCCCAGCAATGTCGCAGAAGGTCAACGGCTCGTGGAAAACCACGACCTGGCAGCAGTACTATGACGATTCACGCCGCGCCGCGAAGGGAATGATCGCGCTGGGACTCGGTGCCGGAAAGGGCGTGTCGATCATCGGCTACAACCGACCAGAGTGGTTCGTCGCCGATATCGGCGCCATCTTTGCCGGCGGCGTACCAGCGGGCATCTACACGACCAACAGCGCCGAGCAGTGCGCCTACATCGCTGGACACAGCGAGGCCAACATCGCGGTTGTCGAAAACGCCGCGCAGCTGGCGAAGTTTAAGGCGGTTCGTGGTGAGCTCCCGGAGCTGTCTGCCATCGTTCTTATGGAAGGCGAAGACAGCGACGAAGGCGTCTACAGCTGGGCGGAGCTTCTCGCGAAGGGAGACCAGGTCGACGACGATGTGCTCGACGAGCGCATTAAAGCTCAGACCCCGGATGACGTCTGTACCCTGATCTACACGTCGGGTACGACGGGGCAGCCCAAAGCCGTGATGATCAGCCACGACAACATCACGTGGACGTCGAGCATGGCCATCACTGCGATCTCGACCAACCCCGGCGAGCACGTGCTGAGCTACCTGCCGCTGTCGCATATCGCCGAGCAGGTGATGTCGGTTCACGCGCCCATGGCTTCAGGCATGCACGTTTGGTTCGCCGAGAGCATCGAGAAGCTTGGCGACAATCTCCGTGAGGTGCGGCCGCATATGTTCCTCGGCGTGCCGCGCGTCTGGGAGAAGATCCAAGCGAAGATGATCACCGCCGGTGCTGCGACGACCGGGCTGAAGAAGAAGATTGCGCTTTGGGCGAAGGGCGTTGGTCTCAAGGGCGGCTACGCTATCCAGAAGGGCGGCTCCAAGCCACTCCTGTACGGACTGGCCGACAAGCTCGTGTTCAGTAAGGTCCGCGAGCGCCTAGGCCTCGATCGGTGCCGGATCCAGATCACATCGGCGGCGCCGATCTCGAAGCCGACCCTCGAGTTCTTCATGAGCTTGGGCATCCCGATCTATGAGGTCTACGGGATGAGCGAGTGCACGGGGCCGGCCACCATCTCGCTGCCGCACAAGTTCCGCACCGGCAAAGCTGGGTTCTGTTTGCCCGGTGCCGACATGAAGATCGCCGACGATGGCGAGGTGTGCATGCGCGGACGCCACGTGTTCAAGGGCTACTTCAAGAACGAAGCCGCAACGGCCGAGGCCTTAGACTCGGATGGGTGGCTGCACTCAGGCGACATCGGAACCATCGATGCGGACGGCTTCCTGCAGATCACCGACCGGAAGAAGGACATTCTCATCACGGCGGGCGGCGAGAACATTGCTCCGCAGGTCATCGAGGGGATGCTCAAGAGCATTCCCGTCGTAAGCCAAGCGGTCGTGATCGGCGACCGCATGAAGTACCTGAGTGCGCTGGTGACGCTAGACGCTGAGCGCATTGAGACCGACGCGAGCGCGGCAGGAAGCCCGGCACGCTCGGTGGCGGATGCCGCTACGTGCGAGACGTTCAACAAGTGGCTGATGGCCCGTGTCGAGGAGGTCAACGGCAGCCTCGCCAGGGTTCAGACGATCAAGAAAGTCCGCGTGATCCCGACCGACTTTTCCATCGAGGGCGGCGAGCTGACGCCGACCATGAAGGTCAAGCGGAAGGCGGTGAACGCCAAGTACGCCGACGAGATCTCTGGACTCTACGCGTAGCGATGCGCGTTGCGGAGGTGCTGGGCACCTCCGCTCGCAGCCGTTTGCCCTGAGTGGGTCGACGATGCCGGCGCCCGTCATCGGACGCCGACGGGGCTACGAGCCTTCTGCGGGGGGCGCGGCGTCTGGAACGCCGTCGGGCAGATCCTCAGCCGGCGGCGCGTCAGCCTCGGGCGGGTTGATGAGGCTCGCCTCCGCTTCGTTGACCCGCATCACGAGGAACTCGTCGGGGTGGGCTTCGCGCTCCCCCAACCATGCCTCCATCGCCTGTTGAGCCGGACCATCGGCTCCTGCGCGGAGAAGCGCCTCGGCGAGTCCGCCTTTGGCTCGTACGTCGTCGGCATTGGCGGCAATGAGCTGCCCGAAGATGTCGCGAGCGCTGGCCAAGTCGCCGAGCGCCAGGTGGGCCTCGGCGCGGAGGTGGTCAGCGTCCGCCCCTTGTGCGTCGCTGAGGTGCCAGAGTGCTGTCCCCGGATCTCCGTCGCGCATCGCGCCGCGCGCGTCAGCGAGGGCATCGGCTGTGCGCTCGCCCACGAGCTTGAGCCGTCCGCGGTCGCGGAGCTTGCCCGCGGCCATCGCAAGATGACGGATGACGAGCTCGCGGTCGGGTGTGTCGACGAGCAGCGCGCGCCACGCGTGCATGGCTTGGCGGTAGTCTCGCATCACGGCGTGGGTCGCGCCGATCTTGTAGCGAAGCGTCGTTGTGTCACCTTCTTTGGTCGCTGCGAGCGCGGACGTGTAGGCCTTGAGGGCGTCGCCATATCGCTGCTCGTAGTACGCAATGTCGCCGTCGTGGGCGCTCAGCTCGCCTGGCTTGAGGGGCTCGCCTGCTTTGGGCGTGTCGCCAGGCTCGCGCGTGCCGCTGCCCCAAGTCGGCGCCGCAGCGACCACGCCAGCCTGCTTGAGGGCGTTGACGCGGCCGTTGACGTCGGCGACGAGCGGATTGTTTTGATCGAGCTGCAGCACGAGGTAGCGCTCGAAAGCCCACAGCGCTTGGGCAGGCTTCTCTTGGCGGTCGAAGATGTAGCCGAGCCCGTAGTGGCTGGTGGCATCGTCGGCTGCGGTTGCGAGAACGTCTTTGTAGGCAAGTGCCGCGGCATCGAGGTCGTTGAGCCTGCGCAAGACCTCGGCCAGGTTGGCCTTCGCCACGATGAACGTTGGGTCGAGCGCGAGGGCTTGCTCTAGAACGGCTTTGGCGCGCACGAAGTCGCTCTGTGCTGTGAAGATTGCGCCGAGCTCATTGAGCGCGAGGGGGTAGGCCGGGTAGGCCTCAAGCGCCGCACGAAGCTTCTCGGCGGCGCGCTCGAGCTGTCCAGTCTTCGCAAGTTCTTGCGCTTGGAGACGGAGGTCTTTGGCGCGCGTCTGCTGACGGAGGACGGTGGCATCGGGTGCGCTGGTGGCGTCAGGTGCGGTGGTTGACGGCGTCTCGGGTGGCGCTGGTGTCTCGGCGCTTGGTGTTCCTGTCGGCGCCTTCTCGGTGGTCACCGTCTTTTCGGTGCCGGGCGCGGCTTCGCTGGCTGCAGCCTTGTCGCCATCGCTCGCTGTGTCCGGCGGTTCAGCCGCGTGGGCCGTAGGTGTCAGGGCGAAGGAAGTGAGGGCGAAGGCGAGAAGTCGGCGCGTTTGCATAGGGCGACCGTGCCAAACGACGGGGGTTTGGACAACTGAGGAACGATTCGTTCCATCGAACCGACGGTCGGTGGTGGCCATCGTCCTTGCCCGTGCCCTGTGCCGCTCTTAAGCTGCAGCCCCGGTCGAGTGACGGTCGGTAGCGATAGTGACCACCAAGGCGGCATGCGTGACGGTGACAGAAGGATACTTTGGCCCTTATGGGGGGCGTTACGTCTCCGAGATCTTGGTGCCGAACCTCGAAGAGTTGACGCGAGCGTACAAAGAGATCGTGCCGACACCGGCGTTCCAGGCTGAGATGGACGCACTCCTGTCGGACTACGTCGGCCGGCCATCGCCTCTTTACCGAGCCGACCGGCTGACCGCGCACGCAGGCGGCGCAACGATCTGGCTCAAGCGTGAGGACCTCAATCACACGGGTGCGCACAAGATCAACAACTGCATTGGACAGGTCTTGCTGGCGCGGCGGATGGGCAAGACACGAATCATCGCCGAGACGGGTGCGGGTCAGCACGGGGTGGCCACGGCCACGGTGGCCGCGCGCTTTGGAATGCCATGCGTGGTGTTCATGGGCACCGAGGACATCGAGCGCCAGCGACTCAACGTCTTCCGGATGCGGCTGCTCGGCACCGAGGTGCGACCGGTCGAGTCTGGGTCGCAGACGCTCAAAGACGCGATGAACGAAGCGATGCGAGACTGGGTGCGTCATGTCGACGACACCTTCTACGTGATTGGCTCGGCCGCTGGGCCGCACCCTTACCCGGCGATGGTCCGTGATTTTCAGCGGATCATCGGGGTGGAGACGCGCGAGCAGTGCCTGGCCAAGATCGGTCGGTTGCCGGATGCGCTGGTGGCTTGTGTGGGCGGCGGATCCAACGCCATTGGGATCTTCCATCCGTTCATCGACGACAAGGAGGTCGCAATGTACGGCGTGGAGGCAGCTGGGCACGGGATCGACAGCGACCAGCATGCGGCTACGCTGGTGCGTGGAACGGTCGGCGTCCTGCATGGCGCAAAGACCTACCTCCTGCAGGACGAGGTCGGCCAGATCACCGAGACCCACAGCATCTCGGCGGGCCTTGACTACCCCGGGGTCGGTCCGGAGCACGCGTGGCTTCATGCAGAAGGCCGGGTCCAGTACGTCGGTATCGACGACAAGAGGGCGCTTGAGGGGTTCACCCTCACGAGTCAGCTTGAGGGGATCATCCCAGCGCTCGAGTCGTCGCACGCGATGGCCTACGCCATGGACTTGGCGGCAGGCCTCTCGAAGGACCAGCACGTCGTGGTGAATCTGAGCGGCCGTGGGGACAAGGACACCCACACGGTTGCTCAGGCTCAAGGGCTTGAGCTGTGACGGACTTTGAGCTGCTGGGCGGCGCTGCGAAGCTCCGCGCCGTCATCGCCGACTTCACCAAGAGGGTGTTTGACGACGTGATGATCGGCTTTCTCTTCGACGGCAAGCCGAAGGCACGCATCACCGAGATGGAGTACCGCTTTGCGGCTGAGCATCTCGGCGGCCCTGTGGCCTACAACGGACGCTCGATCCGGGCAGCTCATGCGCGGTCGCCCATCTTGGGAGGCCACTTCACGCGGCGCCGAACGATTCTCGCCAACACCTTGCGGGACCATCACGTTCCAACCGACGTGGTGGACCGCTGGCTTGCGCACGTCGACAGCCTCTCTGAGCAAGTCCTCGGGACCGACAACGCCGTCACTGACTGCAATGACTCGACGGTGAATGCACGGTTTGAGTCGGCGACCGAGCCGGGTGGTTTGATGGGGTCGACGACGCTCCCGATGGCGTCGAAGCGTGCGGTGGTCGCACCGCATGCTGACGAATAGGTCGGTGGACTCAAGCAGGCGGTTTGTCGCTGCAGCATGGCTGGTATAGTCACGCCATGGATGACCTGTCGCCGATCTCGAACGCGAGCCTTGAGGCAGCTGCTGAGCGGCTTGCCGCGGCTTGGAAGCGCGTGCGCAAGCGTGCGCCGAGAGACGTCAGTCGCGCCGCCCGAGCGTTGCTTGCGGAGGTCTTTGCCCTTGTCCAGCGCGATGAGGCCGAGGTTGACAATCGGCTGGAGCTAGCACGGCGTCTTGAGGTCTTGGACGCTCAGCTAAGGGGCCGTGAGGCATTCGTCCCTCAGTTCTATGGGGGCGGTAAGCTCGCGATTGTCGAGGCCTACGACCCGATCAAGATTCGCGGCACGGTCCGTCATCGCAGGGTGGCAGCTCATTTCGAGCGTTACGATGGTCCGGCTCGGCGGGCGCACATTCGCCTCAACTACTTCCTCGAGCGCGCCGGCCAACCCTTCAAGCCCGTCAAGGCGCTCAAGCCTTGGGAGCAGCCCTACGCCGACATGCAAGAGTTTCATGAGCTGATCTGGGGCCGCATCAACAACGAGCAAGCGGTGCCGCCGAAGCCCGGCCAGGGGGGCGGCTGAGTTCCGCTTAGCGGGCGGGACGCACCACGTGGTAGGCCCCGCGCCGCTCGGTGACGAGGTCGTTTTCGGCCAGAGCGGCAAGCCATAAGCCCCAGAGGCCTTTGGAGTCGACCGGTCGGGCGCTTAGCACCGTGACGCGCTTGCTCGCGAGCTGTGTCGGCGTGAAGAGGACGTTCACCTCAAGGCTGCACGAGACGATGCGGGCAAGGTCGGTGAGCGGGGCGTCGTGGACGTCGATCAAGACGCGCTCGCCATCGGCAAGTGCGCGGCACGGCCGTGTCGTCTTGGCCTCGTCCTCAGGAGGGGCCGCGTGAGCGTGAAGCGGGGCTAGAGCCAGCAATGATGCGAAGGCGGCCTTCAGCAGCATGGACTGGAGCGTCGTTGTCGAGAGGCGTGTTGTCACAACAAGGAGAGTGCGTTCATGCGTGCGCTGAGGCAAGAGCTGGGTTCTCAAGCACGTGAGGGCGGCGTCTCTGCTTGCCTCCACGTGCGCGGCTGGGCAGACTTGGTGGGCTAATGAACGGGGTGACCAAAACGCGATCGAAGTTCGCCGTAGTGCTCATGTCTGTCGTGTTCGGCGGGGGATGCCATGACGTCGTCCCGAGAGACCTTGGGGCGACCTGCTCGGTCAACGACGACTGCTTGAGCAATATCTGCGCCGGACGGACGTGCCTTAGCGCGGACGGTGACGCTGATAACGACGGCCTGACCACCGCCCAAGAGCTGGCTGTCGGCTCCAACCCCGTCAGCAGCGACAGCGATGGTGACGGACTTGCTGACAGCGACGAGTGGGGCGGTGGTGTCGACACCGATGCCGATGGGCTGCCTGACATTGTCGAGAGCGCTGTTGCCGATGGTGACAACGACTGCTTGGCCGATCAGTTCGATGCTGATGACAACGTTGCTGAGGTAGACACCGCGCGCCTTGCTGCCGTCGGCTGCCGGCGGGACGGGGTCTGCGCTGACGGCGGCGTTGTCGCTGTGTGCGAGCAGGGCGTCGTCAACGGGGAGACGGTGGCAACCCTCCGCTGTGACTACGAAGACGTGTTGATGTGGGAGGCCGGCGATGAGGTCTCTTGCGATGGACTCGACAACGACTGTGACGGTGGCGTCGATGAGGGGCTTGGCTACCAACCTGCGGTCGGTGACTCGCTTGGTCTTGGTGAAGCCTGCTCGGGGGTTGGCGCGTGCGCCACGCTGACCGGCGTCGTGGAGTGCGGCGCGGGGGGCGGTGTCGTCTGCTCTGTGAACGCCGGAGGCTCAGCGTATGGCGGGACTGACGAGCTGGCGTGTGACGGCGTGGACAATGACTGCGACGGGCAGGTGGATGTAGGCGTCGCCTGGACGGACCCTACCGGTGAAGCGATTGGCCTGGGGGAGGCGTGCATTGCGGCCGGTGAGTGCGGGTTGACCGAAGGCGTCGTTGAGTGCGGTGACGACGGGGTTGCGCGCTGTTCGACGGAGCCGGGCGGTTCGGCCGACGGAAGCGGAGCGGAGCGCTGCGACGGGGTCGACAACAACTGCGATGGCGCGATCGATGAGGGCGTGACCTGGGAGAGCGGGACCGGTGCGCTCTTGGCGTTAGGTGAGACCTGTGGCGTCGGCGTGTGTGCGGGCGGTGTGGTCGTCTGCGGCACAAACGGACAAGCGATCTGCTCGACGCAAACGACGAGTAGCTCGGAGAGCTGCAACGGGCTCGACGATGACTGTGATGGAGAGGTCGACGAGGTCGACGGTTTGGTGTTGGCGTGTCCGACACAGGGAGTGTGCAGCGAGCTTGAGCTTGTTTCGGCAACGTGTGGTCCAGAAGGGCTCATCTGCGAGTTCGTTGGACCGCTGGCGTATGAGGCGCTGGTGGAGCTCTCGTGCAACGGGCTCGACGACGACTGCGATGGCGAGACCGATGAGGAACTTTCTGCCAACGGACTTCCGGTCGGTGCGGCGTGCGAGGGCCAAGGGGTCTGCAGCGGCGGCAGCGGTGAGATGGTTTGTGATCCGCGAGTCGCTCAAGGTCTGTCGCCCACCGCGGCGGTTTGCTCTGCTGACCTCGTAGGTAGTCCGGAGGAATGCGACGGGCTCGACAACGACTGTGACGGCGAGGTGGACGAGGCGGACCTGGAGAGCGACGCGGCCATGGCGTGCAGCGACTTAGGAGTCTGTGCCGCGTACACCGCGCAAGCACCCGTCTGTGGTGCCGATGGTTGGGAGTGCGCCTACCTCTCCGAGCCGAGCTTCGAGCTGGTGGAGCTCAGCTGTGATGGTGTGGACAACGACTGCGATGGGGTCATCGATGAAGAAACGCCTCACGTCGTGACAGGTGCGGTCGCAGCGCTTGCTCAAGGACAGCCGAGCAGTCGGCTTGACTGGCATGTTGTGCCTGCAGGGGAGGCGATGATCTCCGTCGGCGGACTGCACCACAGCGAGTCGGGTGGGCTCATCTCACTTGAGGACGTTTGGCGCTTCGAGGACGGCGAGTGGACACGCTGGCCGTCGTTGCCAGGTGGTGCGCGCTCTGGGCGGGCGGCTGCGTGGCACGATGGCCTTGGAGTGCTTGTCGTTCATGGTGGAACAAGCGCCGCGGTGACGCCCGAGGAAGCGTGGGCAGTGACTGGAGCGACCGGCGGTATGTGGGTGCTCACGCCCGGTGCCCAGCAGTGGGTCAAGGTGACTGAGATCAATGGGCCTGGGGCCACCAGCGGGCTGATGCGGCATCACCATGCGCTGGCCGTTGATGGCGGCGGGGATCTGGTGGTCAGCGGCGGCGTCGATGAGCTTGGAGATGCGGGTGCATGGCGCGGCCAGCTCTCAGCCCAGGTGGACGCCGATGGAGTGAAGACATGGAGCTGCGGATGGTCGCCCATCGCGGATGGACCGGCGCCGCGCGTGGGCGCCACCATGGCGATCGAGCCGTCCGCGGACGTCGCGTTGCTTGTGGGTGGGACCTCGCTCGAGGGGGAGCCGGTTCTGACCGCGGAGCTGTCATTTTTGACCGGGAGCGGTAGCTGGGAAGTCGTGGCGGGTCCTGGGGGACCTGACACAAACGTGCTTGGGACGCGCCCGTTTGTGATGTGGAACGGCTCGACCGCGTGGCTCTCGTCGGATAGCGGTGTCTGGTCGTTTGCGCTCTCCGGCGAGTGGATGCCGTTTGAGGAAGCCGGGGCGGTGATCGGTCTGTGGGGAGATGGCAGCGATCGCATCTGGGGCGGCGGCAAGCGTGTCGGTGGCGGACTCATCGAACCCCGTAGCGCGGTCGTGTGGGACCCGGCGGGGGCAATGACGGAGCCTGTGGAGTGGGCTCGGCCTGCACCACGCGTTGGAGCGACCTTAGTGACACGGCCCGACGGGCTGACCTGGCTTATCGGAGGCCACAGCACCGAGGCCGGCTATCCGCGGCAAGACGTGTGGAGTCGAGCTGTGAGTGGAGAGTGGACGCTGGAGGTTGCAGGCCTTGGGCTGAGTCAGCTCGGTGCGAACAGTGCGGTGCCTGCGCTGAGGAATGCAGCAGGTCTCTGGGACGCGGTTGCGGGCCGAGTCCTGCTGGTTGGCGGAGAGACACCCGAAGGGCCGTCGTCGGCGCTTTGGAGCTATGATCCGGTGAGCAAGGCATTCGCGATTGTCGCGACACAAGGGGCCGTCCCGAGCGAGGTGTCGGGACGATCGGTCTTTGGTGCACGACCCGACGGACAGATGGCCTACCTCTTCGGCAAGGCACCTGGAGGCGAGCGACTCTACGGTCTCGATCTTGAGAGCCTCGTGTGGGAGCTCCTGTGGAGCGGTGGTACGGGGACCTCAGGGGGGCCGCCGTCCTTGCCCCGCTGGATTGGCGGTGCATCAAACGATGGACTGCGCGTGGTTGGCTGGGATCCTGACGGGGGCGTTGAGGGTTGGTCGTGGGACTACACGACGGGCGTCTGGGCCAAGATCATCGACTCGCCAACGTCACCGTTCAACGGCGGTGTCGGCGGGTTCGTCCATGACGTGGGCGGTGATGGCACCTTTGTGATCATCAACTCTCTCATCGGCGTGCCGCGAGCGGTCTTCTTCAACTATCAGACCGGGCTCTTCAGCGACTTCGCCGTTCAAGGGTTTGGTGCCGGCGTGGTGGGGGTGGGGCTGAGCATCGTGCCTGAGCTGGGAATTCTCGCGGTCGGCGGGCGCTCACGTGGCGGGCTGGTGAGCGGCGGGCAGGCCGTGTTCGAGCGAGCGTGCACGGTTCCCTGAGCGGGCGAGCGTGCAGCCATCCATCAAAGCCCCTGGTGCAGGGACGCCATCCCTGAGTATCTCGATAGGCTGGTCCTCGCTCCTTGAGCACCGGCCCAATTCCACGTCGCGCCAGGTGGGAAGCCAGCTGAACGGTGCTCTAGTCCGGTGAGCGCCCAAAGATAGCCACGCCCTCTTTGACGAGCCGCCGCGTGTCGTGGTCAGCAACGAGGGCTACTCGCTGGATGGTCTCAGGGCGACACAGGATCTCGGTGAGCTTCAGAGACGTCCGCTCGAGTGGGCTCGGCAGCACTGGCAGGCCAAAGAAGGCGGTGGTGATGCGCTCGGCGCCGAGACTCACGGCGGCTTCAATCGCAGAGCGTGCGACAGCAAAAGCCCGGTCCGCGCGATGGTCGGTGCGGTGGCCAAGCCCCATGAGCATGACCTTCGGGTGGCTGAGGCGACGCCCCCCCGGATAGAGGATGCGCTCACCGAGAGAGCCGCTGGAGAAGCCGTTCATTCGCAGTCGACTGAGAGCGCCGGCGAGGCGCCAGTCTACCAGCCCGGTCAGCCCCGTGAGGGGGCGTTCGTCGGCAAATGCACTGACGATCAAGAGGTCGCCGACCGTGTCGTCGAGGGCCCGCAGTGTCGGCAGGATGAAGTCGATCTGCGCCATCGCGTGAGGCGGGTGAGACGTCTCCTGCTGAGTCATGGGAGTGCCTTGAGCGTCTCACAGCTGCGTGTGTCACCGGCGTCGCATGCACGCTTGAACGCCACCCGTGCACGCGCGATGTCCTTGTCGACTCCGACGCCTTTGAAGTGTGCGCTGCCGGCCATAAAACAGGCGCGTGTGTCGCCGCCATCACAGCCTCGGACCGAGTAGGCCCCAGCAGAGCCGATGCTCTTTTCGACGCCGTGGCCGTGGAGGTAGCGTGCGGCCATCGCGGTGCAGGCGAGGGGCATCTTGAGCTCGCAGCCCTGCTTGGTGAGCGCGATCGCGCGCGGGTCGTCCTTGGCCACGCCAGCGCCAACGGCGAGCATCTGGCCAAGGTTGTAGCAACCGCCGCCGTCGTTGAGCTCACAGGCGCGGGCGAAGTGGGTGGCCGCAGCAGCCTGGTCTTGGGGGCCGCCTGCACCGTTGAAGAGCATGGCTCCAAGGTTGTAGCAGGCAGGGCCATGCTTGCTCTCACACGCACGCTTAAAGAGCGCTCTTGCCTGGGTGGCGTCGCCCGCGTCTGCCTCGTGAACCAAGGCGAGGTTGTAGCAGCCCTCTGCCTCCCCGCCGTCGCAGGCCTTTCGGTAGAGCGAGTGAGCTTCTGGAGGGCTGGCGGCTTCGACGAGCACACCGAGGTTGGTGCACGCACGTAGGTGGCCGACGTCGCAGGCTTTTGCGTAGGCGCGGGCTGCCTGCTGGGGACTCTTGGTCAGACCCGCTTGGCCCGTCTCGTAGGCGACGCCGAGCTGGTAGTGGCGCTCGCCGGGGCTACCCGCATCTGGCACGACCAGGGTGGGGTCGTCATCCGGAGCGGGTGCTGCCGAGGCACAGCCTCCCAACACCATCAACAGCGCAACAAGCCCTCTCATCGATCCTCCGGACGCAGTGGAAAGCGGTCGCTACCATACCGTAGTTCCAGCGCTGGTCACGAACCTCGTTTGGTGCTCACGCCTACGGCGCCTGAGCGGGCTGGTCAATGGTGGCGGGCCCCGTCGAGCAATCTCAGCGGCAGCGACGGCCGACCTGACTCGGAGCTTGATCGGCAGACATTTGTCTGGCACCTCTTGTGTGTCGAATGCAGACAAATGTCTGCCTTTGGTTCACCACGCGCCTGCGCGGCGTCCAGCTCAGAGAGGCCCTGTGGCACGGACTCCCAATGACACCCGAGAAAAGGTCTATCGCTTTGTCCGCGATCGGCTGCTTGCCGGGCGCTCGCCGAGCGTGCGCGAAGTACAGCAAGCCATGGGCTTTAAGGCGGTCGAGTCAGCCCGTTCTCACCTCTCGAAGCTGGTCGAAGCCGGCCGGCTGACGAAGGCGGACGGGCAAGCGCGTGGCTACGGGCTTCCGGGCCGAGTCGGGGATCGCTCTGCGCGTGTGCCGTTGCTTGGGCGGGTTCAAGCAGGCGCTCTGACCGAGGCTCTGGAGACTCCGGACGGCTGGGTGATCACCTGGGCCAGACCGGGCGCAACGCTCTTTGCGCTGCGTGTTCGAGGCGAGAGCATGAGCGGCGTCGGAATCATGCCTGACGACGTCGTGATCGTGCGTCGTCAGCCGCGCGCTGAAGAAGGAGATGTGGTTGTCGCGATGGTCGAGGGGGAGGCCACTGTGAAGACACTGCGCTTTGTTGATGGCGGGGTGGTGCTGCACGCCGAGAACCCTGCGTTCGCTCCCATCATCCCAGCGGCCGACGCCCTGACGCTGCTCGGCAAGGTCGTTGAGGTGCGACGGTTCCTCGACCTCGATTGGCTACCAGCGTGGCCATCATGAGCGCGTCACGAGCGCCACTGTCGCTCGCAGCGTTCGGTGGGCTGGTGCAGCGTGCTGATGCGCTTGAGCCAGAGCGCTACACCGGCGAAGAGCCCTGGGGCTGGCGAGCGCTGCAGGGGCGGATCATCGAGCTGACGGGGGTGGGCGGTTGTGCGACCGCGGTGAGCATGTTGCTGCATGAAGCGCAGTCGCTTGGCGAGAACTGCGTCTGGATCCAGTCGGGCCAGTCGAACCTCTTTGCGCCTGACTTGGAGCGCCTAGGTTTGGACCTCGAGGCACTTCCGGTCGTTCGAGCGATCAACCTAGAGACGGCCGGACGCGCGCTGACTCATGTGCTGCGCTCGGGTGCGTTTGGGCTGGTGGTCTGGGACCTCGTCGAAGCATCAACACACACACAGCTGCCAACGCCGTTGATGACTCGGCTGTCGGGGTTGGCGCAGCACCATGGCTCGACGGTTGTGATCCTCACGGCCAATGGCAGCAACGCGCCGTCGATCGGTGCACTCACGGGACTGCGGGTGTGCGCTGAGCGACGGCGCGGTGAGGGGGGCTTTGTCGTCTCGGTCCGCGCTCTACGAGACAAGCGGCGGAGCCCGACCTGGTGCGTCTTGACGAGGTGCGATGGACCGCCTGGCCTGCATTGATGTCGCTGAGCTACCGCTGCAGCTCGTCCTGCAGCGCTACCCGGAGTGGGCAGAGAGCCCGGTGGCCGTGGTGGACGAAGATCGGCCTCAGGGCGTGATCTTGTGGGTCAACGCTCAGGCGCGGGAGTTTGGTGTGTTGCCAGGCCAGCGATACGCGCAAGCGCTCTCGCTCGCTCGTATGTTGAGAGCGAGCGTGGTGCCGCCCGAAGCGATTGGGGTCGCTGTCGGGCACCTCATCAAGCGGCTGCGAGACTACACCCCCTGTGTTGAGCCGTCGGTCGACGAGCCAGGGGTGTTTTGGCTCGACGCAAGTGGGCTAGAGCGTCTCTACCCAGATCTGGGCGCCTGGGCGGAGGCGGTGGTGGCAGGGCTGGCCGAAGATGGTTTGAGCGCGACCGTCGTGGTCGGCTTTGATCGCTTTGCGACGTATGCGATCGCACGGGCGAGCGGGCCAGGGGCACGTCTATTGCAGACGGTCTCTCATGAGCGAGATGTGGCCTTGGACGTGCCGCTGTCTCGGATTGGGATATCGCCTGGGGTGCGTGACCGCCTTGCTCGCCTCTCGATCACGACCGTGGGTGACCTGGTGGCCCTACCAGAAGCGGGGCTAAAGAAGCGCTATGGCAACGAGACGACCGTGCTCTGGCGGACGGCATCGGGGGCGCTGAGCGCACCACTCGCACCGTTGCAGCCACGTGAGCCACTGGTGGCGTCGGTGAGCTTCGACCAGCCGGTGCGGAGCCATCACCGCCTGCTCTTTCGGCTCAAAGAGCTGCTCGACACACTGCTCAAGCGTGTGGGGGAGCGTCATGCGCTTGTCTCAGGGCTGCGATTGGGGCTCCTGCTCGACTGTGGCGCTAAGCCTGAAGAGCGGGTGGAAGAGCGCTTGCGGCCGGCAGCCCCAACCCGCGACCGTGAGCTGCTCTTAGAGCTGATTCGGTTGCGGTTTGAGTCGCTAGCGCTCCGACATGGCGCAAGCGACATGCACCTGCTGGTTGAGGATGTTCAAGCGACGGCTGCGCAGCTCCAGCTCCTCTCGCTAGGGCCGCGCCGAGACCAACAAGCAGCCTCTCGGGCGCTCGCGCGTATCTCGGCTGAGCTGGGTGATGACGTGGTGGGGCGGCTGCAGGTCGAGCAAGGGCACTTGCCTGAGGCTCAGGCCGCGTTCGTACCCTTTGCCGGGGAGCTTCCGCGGCCCGCGGCAGGTGAGCTGCAGCCAGTGTTGGTCCGGCGCGTGTACCGACGTTCGCAGCCCCTGCCTCAGCGGCCGAGGTGCATACGCAATGATGGCTGGCAGCCGCGTGACCGTGAGCAAGGCCCCATCATGAACATCCATGGGCCTTACATTGTCAGCGGTGGCTGGTGGCAGCGCGAGGTGCATCGCGAGTACGCATTTGCCGAGACGCAGCGAGGCGATCTGCTCTGGGTCTACTACGACCGACGACGGCGACGTTGGTTTGAGCAGGGGCGGGTGGAGTGATGGGGACGTCGTCGAGCTACGTGCCACTCTGGTGCAAGACCAACTACTCGTTTTTGGAGGGGGCCAGTCACCCCGACGAGCTGGTCGAAGCGGCTCATATCCACGGGTTGAAGGCGATTGCCATCACGGACCGCGACGGGGTCTACGGTGTTGTCCGGGCCCATGTGCAGGCACGCGCGCTTGGGCTGGGGTTGATCATTGGTGCCCAGATGACCCTGCGGGATGACTCCACGGTCTTGCTCTTGGCCACCAGCCAGACAGGCTATGCCAACCTCTGTGGGCTGATCACTCAGGGACGAATGCGCTGTGAGAAAGGACGCTCGGTCGTGGACTGGTCGGAGGTCTGTGAGCATGCCGAGGACCTCATTGCGCTGTGGGGAGGCCGCGGCAGCGCGCTGGTGCGGCCAGGGTTTGAGGCTGAAACGATGGTGCTCGAGTCGATGACGGACGCGTTTGGCGACAGGCTCTACGGCCTCTTGGCGCGCCACCGACTGCCGACGGACATGCGGGAAGAGGGGCGAGTGAGGGCGCTGGCCGAGCGCTATGGCTGGCCGCTCGTAGCTGCCCACGAGGTGCTCTATCACACCCCTGCACGGCGCCCGCTCCAAGATGTGCTCAGCTGCATTCGACACAAGACGTCGCTGGCGGCTGCAGGCCAGCTACTGAGACCCAACGCTGAGCATGCTCTCAAGACGCCGATCGCGTTTGAGGGCCTCTATGAAGATGATCCGCTCGCGGTGATGCGCACCCATGAGATTGCCGAGCGCTGCACCTTTGCCCTCGATCAGATCCGCTACCGCTATCCTTCCGAGCGGCTGCCGGACGGCTCCACCACGGCCGAGTGGCTGACGACCATCACGTTTGAGGGGGCACGGCAACGCTATGGCGGAGTGGTGCCGGAGCCCGTGGAACGCCAGCTCAAGCGTGAGCTCAGCCTCATCGAGGAGCTCGACTATGGCGGCTACTTCCTGACCATGTGGGAGATCGTTCAGTTCTGTCGTCGCGAGAAAATCCTCTGTCAGGGTCGAGGCTCAGCCGCGAACTCTGCCGTGTGCTTCTGCTTGGGCATCACGGCGGTCGATCCCGTTCGCATGGGCTTGCTCTTTGAGCGCTTTCTCTCCAAAGAGCGGGCGGAGCCACCCGATATCGACCTCGACATTGCGCATGAGCGCCGCGAAGAGGTGATTCAGCACGTCTACGCGAAGTATGGGCGTGACCGCGCGGCGATGGTTGCCAACGTGATTCGATACCGCGGCCGCTCAGCGGTGCGTGATGTTGGAAAGGCGCTGGGCCTGCCAGAGACCGAGGTGGACCGGCTGGCACGCCATCTCTCATGGCATGATGGCTTGGGCGCTGAGCGGATGCGTGAGGCCGGTATTGACCTCGGCCGACCGGCCTACGCCAAGCTGCTCTCGCTGAGCCAGGAGATCATCGACTTCCCACGGCACCTCGGGATCCATCCGGGGGGCTTTCTGCTGGGGCATGAGCCTGTCAGCCAGCTTGTCCCGATCGAGAACGCCACGATGGAAGGGCGGACTGTGATCCAGTGGGACAAGTATGATGTGGAGTCGCTGGAGCTCTTCAAAGTAGACCTGCTTGGCCTTGGTGCACTCACGCAGCTGGATCTGGCGTTCGATCTGCTCCGGCGCTACCGCGGGCTGACGCTGTCGATGGCGACAATCCCTGCCGATGACGTTGCGACCTATGACATGTGTGGTCGGGGAGACACCGTCGGTGTGTTTCAGATCGAGAGTCGCGCTCAGATGTCGATGTTGCCTCGGCTAAGGCCGCGTTGCTTCTACGACCTTGTGATCGAGGTCTCTATCGTCCGGCCAGGCCCGATCACCGGGGGCATGGTGCATCCCTACTTGAGACGACGGAACGGTGAAGAGGAGGTCACCTACCCGCATCCTTGCTTAGAGCCTGTCCTCGCCAAGACGCTGGGGGTGCCGCTCTTTCAAGAGCAGGTCATGCGCTTGGCGGTGGTTGCTGCTGACTACACGGCGGGTGAAGCCGACCAGCTGCGGCGTGACATGGCAGCGTGGCGTCGGAGTGGACGCATCGAAAAGCACCGGCATCGACTGATCTCTCGGATGAGCGCGAAGGGCATCGCGCGGGAGTTCGCCGAGCGTATCTTTGACCAGATCCGTGGCTTTGGTGAGTACGGCTTCCCTGAGAGCCATGCGGCAAGCTTTGCCCTCATCGCTTACGCCACCTCGTGGCTGAAGTGTCACTACCCGGCGGAGTTTGCATGCTCCCTGCTCAATGCTCAGCCGATGGGCTTCTACACGCCAGCGACCATCCTTGAAGACGCCAAGCGCCACCAGGTCGAGATCCGACCCATCGACATTCAACACAGCGACTGGGACTGCACGCTTGAGCGGCATGCCGGGGTCGGCGACCGCTTCGCGCTGCGCATGGGCCTGCGCTACGTCAAGGGTTTGCGCGAAGATGATGCCCATCGTGCGCTGGCCGCCCGCGCCCCCAACATCGAGGAGTTTGTCCGCCGCACAAAGCTCTCCAAGCGGGCATTGAGGCTGCTGGTTGAGGCGGGTGCGCTCGACAGCTTTGGTCCGGATCGCCGAACGCTTCTATGGGTGATTGAAGGGCTCTCGGTCTCCATGCACGACAGCCTGCCGTTAGATGAAGGCAATGAGCAGCTCCCGCTCTTTGTCCCGCTCAATGGTGCAGACCTCATCGCGTGGGACTATCGAGCGAGCCATCACAGCACGCGTGGTCATCCGCTGCTTCCGCTGCGAACGGCACTCAGCCGCGAGGGCATACCTGATGCGGTTGCCCTTCGCGGGATGCGGCACGGAGCACGAACTCGCTACGCCGGGGTGGTGATCTGTCGTCAGCGACCTGGAACGGCATCGGGAGTCACGTTCATGACGCTCGAAGATGAGACAGGCTTCGTCAATGTGGTGCTCTGGAAGCGAGTGTTTGAGCGCTACGCGACGGTGGCCAAGACGTCGGTCTTTCTCGGGATCAGCGGCACGATCCAAAAGCAACATGATGTGGTGCACCTCATCGCCGACAGGCTCTGGGTGCCACAGGTTGCGCTGCGTCCACACAACACCAAGAGCCGAGACTTCCACTGACGGTACGCACGCTACCCACCCGATCGGTGCTCTAGCAGCGTTGCCGGCTGGGACGCAGCGAGGTGTGCCGCTGGGGTGATGAACGAGAGGAAACCCATCAAAGCGGGTCCCAGGGGCGCAGCTCCTGTTGATCTCGAGATCATCACTCCAGTGGTGCGCATCGCAAAGTCATCAGATTTCGCATTTCCCGGCAACGCTGCTAGGCCACTGGCCAACGAGTCGACGCTGAGCCCACGCGCGCATGGGGTGTCGGAGCACCGCCCAGTGCGCCCAAAGCGCTCAGGTGCACGTTGGCTGCGCCCGCACACCACCAAGAGCCGAGCTTTCCATGGCGGTCCGAGGGCCACCGAGCGAACCCAGGACACTGACCATCGAGTCGACCCTGAACCCGCTCGCATCGGTTGCTCTCGCCGAGCGCGTGCGGTCCAGCCACGCAGCACTGCTTCGGACGACGCTCGGCAGACGCAGCCTTGGCTCTTTGCAATCAAGTAGGCTGCGGACTCATGGCTGGCCTTAAGCGAGCCAGTGACGGGTCACGCGGGGAGGGCGCCAACACCGCTGCGGTAGCGGCGAACGTTGTCCTGCGCACAAAAAAACGCGGCCGGGAAACCCCGGCCGCGCCTTAGTCAAACAGCGGAGTGCTACTTAGTGCACTCGCCACCGACGACCTTGAACTCCACACGACGGTTCTGGGCCATGCCCTCCGGCGTGTCGTTCGTGGCGATCGGCTGATCCTCACCGAAGCCCTTGGCCTTCAGCTGACGCGAGGGGATGCCCTGCGAGATGAGGTACTTACGAACGCTCTTGGCACGTCGGTCCGACAGCGCGCGGTTGTAGCGTGCGCTACCGCGGAAGTCAGTGTGGCCGCCAACGAACACGTGGTCGTACTTCGGAATGTCCTTGATGAGACCAGCAACCGCGTCGAGGAGCGGGAAGCTCTTCTCGAGGATCTGGTGCTTCGCGGTACGGAAGTAAACCTTGTCGGCGATCTCGATCTTGCAGGTCTTCGCGTCGAAGGTTGCGAGCGGGCGGTCACCCTCGGGGCAGCCGTCTTCGTCCTGGTACTTGTCGAAGTCCTCAGGCTGGTCGCGGCAGGCACCGAAGCCAGTCGCGTCCTTGTCGCCGTCAACAACGTCGAGGATTCCGTCGCCATCGTTGTCGGGGTCGGGGCAGCCGTTGGCGTCCTCGAAGCCGTCCTTGTCCTCGGGGTCGTTGAGGCAGTTACCGAAGCCGTTCGGGCCAACTTCACCGTCGGTCACGTCCGGAACGCCGTCGCCGTCGTTGTCGGGGTCTTCGCAGCCGTCAGCATCTTCCCAGCCGTCCTTGTCCTCGGGGACCATCGGGCACTTGTCGTCGACGTCGAGGACGCCGTCGCTGTCGTTGTCGGGATCGGGGCAGCCGTCCTCATCCTGGTAGCTGTCCTTGTCTTCCGGCTCAAGCGGGCACTTGTCGAGCTCGTCGATGATGCCGTCGCCGTCCGTGTCCAGGGGACCAGCAGCCTCGCCGCGGGGGGTGTAGCCCAGCGAAGCGAAGATGCGGAAGTCGGGGGAGCCCACGCCACCGGTGAGGCCGAGACCACCACCAGCGTTGACGAGGAAGCTCTCCGAGGCCCACCACTGAATGCCGAGGAGGGTCTCCAGCGGGAAGACCTTCTCGTCGATGTCGGTGTTGTTGTCGGCGTCGAGGCCAACGGCACCAAAGGTCGAGCTGATGAGCGCGAGCTCACCCTCGTTGACCAGTGGGATCTCGAGACCGAGACCGAACTTCAGCACATCGTCAGAGATGTGGTTGAGCACGTCACGCTTCGCCTTGAGCGAGTAGCCGACGTTGATGGCGGCCACAAAGCCACCCGACGCGTAGTCGAGGAGCAGGCGGGGCTCGGCGCGGAAGTTACCCTCAGAGTGGTAGCTGTCCTTGTCGCCCGTGGGCAGGAAGAGGTTGGCAGCAAGGCCAAGCCCAATGCCGTCACCCTCGTTGTCGAGGATGCGAATCTTCGGGACGATGCGGATATCGCCAAGCACGAACGAGTCGAAGTTCGGCGCGGCCGGGTTCGACGTCACGAGCTCACCGGCCTTTTGGTCGATGACCAAAGGCACCATGACGCCGAGCTCGGCGAAGCCGCCGATTCCGAGCGATGCCCAGATCTCACCCTTGAACTGGTGGTCGATGATCCGCTGAACAATGTCAGCCTCGTCATCGCGTTGGACGAGCTGGAACTCGTCGTCAGCGTAGTGCAGGACGAGTCCGAAGGACGGCGCCCACGCGGGGAGGACCTCGCTCTTACCAATGTTGAGGATGTTCGTGCCCTGGCTCGGCAGCGGCTCGAACTGCTCGACCTGGAAGTCGGTGTCCGGAACTTGAGCGAACGCGCCGCTCCCAAGGGCCAGCATCATCGCTGACGCTAGCGCGAGCTTCGGGCCGCGCGATTTCAAAAACCGAATATTCATCACACTCTCCATGACCCCACACATGTTGGGGCGGGTCACTATTGCCGCAACCCACGCGGGTCGCGTTACGCACACTCTGGGATGGATCTTAATCAAGTCATTGGCGTTACGAAGGAATCGCCTGACTTGAGGCGGGTTCTAACTGGAAAATCTGATCAAGGCAACTTGAACCGACGCTTTCAGTTACCGCTGAAACCGACGCGACGACTCGGCAAACCTCATACAGCTCAACGGTCTCAACGATTGCCGCCGCACCGCGCTGGGCGGTTACTCGACGCTGACAAGGGGATCGTCACCGACACTCACCGACCCAGCATCCGCCGGAAGGTCGTCTCCAGCTCGGTGTCGCCAAACTCGAAGCCTGCTTGATGCAGCTTCCCCGGTCGAACAGCGGCTCCCTCCAATAGGAGCGCCTGCCCCATCTCACCCATGAGGGCCCGCACCGCAAAGGAGGGGAGGGGGATCCACGTTGGGCGACTCAGGCTGCGGCCAAGGGCCTTCATGAACTGGCCATTGGTCGCTGGAGTCGGCGCGACGGCATTCACCGGCCCGGTCAATTGGTTGTTCGTTAGAATAAAGTGAACAATGGCAACGACATCGTCGAGGCTGACCCAGCTCATGGGCTGGTCGCCCGAGCCGACGCGGCCGGCAAGTCCCGCCCGAGCCGGACCAAGCATCTTCTTAAGTGCTCCACCCTTGGGGCTCACGACGACACCAAGGCGCAGGTTGACCACGCGGATGCCAGCGTCGCTCGCCGGCTTCGTCGCGGCTTCCCAAGCACGGCACACATCGGCGAGGAAACCGCTCCCGAACGGGGCCGACTCGTCTACCGTGTCCGATGGGGTCCCGTACGCACCAACGGCAGACGCGCAGACCCAAGTCGGCGGAGGGGCCTCCATCTCTGAGAGCACCTTCGCGAGCAACGCCGTTGAGTCGACCCGAGACGACATGATCAGCTGCTTGCGAGCCTCGGTCCATCGGGCGTCGCCGATGCCAACACCGCCTAGGTGCACAACCGCATCCACCCCGTCGAAGATATTCGGGTCAAGCACACCCGCTGCCGGGTCCCACTGCCGCTCGAACTCCGCGGTCGGAGCTCGTCGCACAAGCTGGATCACCCGGTGGCCGCCGGTGGTCATGAATGCTGACAGTGCCTTGCCGACGAGCCCTGACGCCCCCGCGAGCACGATGGTCAGGGGTGGTCCGGTGTAGGAAGCGTGCCGCTGGAGGTCCATCGAAGTCACCTGATGCCGGTAGTCGAACATGCGCTGAAGCCGCTTGGCCACCATACGCCCAGCGACAAGCTTGCCAAGCCAGCCAAAGGGAAGCTTGTAGGAAACGTCGTCAACGAGGAGCGAGCTGGCGAGCGTGTCACCGCTAGAGCTCAGCGGCTCGAAGCGATGCTCATGGCGCCACAGCGAGAAGGGCCCTCGGCGCTGGACATCGACGAACGACACGCCGGGTGTCGGTCGCTCGTGAACTGCCTCCCAGCGCATCGCAAACGGCCAGCGCCCGACCGCCATGGTGACACCGTCGCCCTCGCCAATTGTGCCACGCTGCTCGATGACCTTGAGCGGCTCCCATGGCGGCGCGAGCCGAGCGAACGCACCAGGTCGCGCATGCCAGTCATAGGCTTGAGCAGGCGGGCACGGGAGTTGGGTCGTCTTGACGAAGTGCACGTGAGGCGCTCCAAGGTTCACAGTGTTCTTTCAGGTTCGTAGGCACGAGA
Organism: uncultured bacterium; assembly: GCA_938040325.1. Lineage (GTDB taxonomy): Bacteria > Myxococcota_A > UBA9042 > PHBI01 > PHBI01 > CALHXW01. The sequence goes on from CALHXW010000058.1 coordinate 40,443, forward strand.
GGAACGAAATGAGCAAGCTCAAGACCCAGCATCTCCGCTTGGCCGTGGCGTTCGTCACGGTGGCCGCCGTCGTCGCACAAACTACGGCGTGCGGCGACGATCCGTCTTCCGCGGTCGACGATGTTAACGAAGACGCAAGCGCCGATGCCGAGGCGTTAGATACCAGTGTTGGTGCGGATGCCGATACGGCCGACGCCGACTCCGACGCCGACGCGTCGTCCCCCGACGACACGGTGCCGCAGCAAGAACCGCCTTTCTGGCAGTCGTTGACCCCGCTCACAGCCGAAGTGCAGGAGAATGCTGTCGTCGGCTGGGACAGCGAGCTTGTGATCGTCGGCGGCTTCGCCAACGGGTTCGCGATCCTTGACCGCGTCCGCGCCTACAACCCATCGGCCGACGCTTGGCGCACGCTGCCCTCCCTTCCTGAGCAGCGCCATCACGTCAACGCTGCCGCTGTCGGTGACCATCTCTATGTTCTCGGCGGCCTCTCTGGCTTCAACTTTGCAGCCGAGGCGGACGCGTGGCGTCTTGCGCGCGACGGGACGCAGTGGGAGTCCGTGCCTTCCCTCCCTGCAGCCCGCGGATCGGCCGCAACGGTCGTCGTCGATGGGGAGATATGGCTGCTCGGTGGCCTCAGCGGGGGCGTCGTGGCCGACGTCGACGTCTACTCTCCCAGTGACAGGACTTGGCGGCCAGGTCCCGGCCTCCCAGAGCCTCGCGACCACCTTGTTGCGGCAGTCGTTGACGGCGTCATCTATGCGATCGGCGGTCGACAGGGCGCCATCGGATCGGTCGAAGCGACCGTGTGGCGGCTCCAGCCGGGAGCGGAAGCCTGGGAGATCCGAACGCCGATGCCTACGGCTCGGGGTGGATGCATGGCGGGCGTTGTCGACGGAGCGATCATCGTTGTGGGAGGGGAGGGAGACTCCGACGCTGCAACCGGCGTGTTCGACAACGTCGAGCTCTACGACCCCGAGTCCGACAGCTGGACGATCCTGCCGCCCATGCCAACGCCCCGCCACGGCACAGGCGCTTGGGGCTTTGATGGCTCGCTCTTCGTTCCCGGTGGCGCGGACGTCGAAGCGTTTGGCGCCGTGACGAGCTTTGAGCGACTCGTCTTGCGATAGCAGCCGCTGGCTCGCCGCATGCAGGCAACGCGGTCAAACGCGTCGCCTAGCCTTCGCCTCGCTCGAAAACAGCGCTTGATTTGGGCCTGGAGCAAAGCCCGTCAGGCGGACTGGTTGCGTGCCGTCTGTCGGATCCGCTCGACCATTGCGAAGAAGCCGTTGCGCCGGTTCACGCTGATGTGCTGGGCAAGCCCGAGCCGACCAAAGAGCTCCTCGACGTCGGTCGCCAGCACCTCTGCTGCGGTCTTGTGGTCGAAGATCGCTTTCAGGACAGCGATCAGCCCCTTGACGATCGTCGAGTCGCTGTCGGCGAGAAAGCTCAGCCGGGCAGGTGTGTCGTCGCTTCGCTGGCCCACGAGCCAGACCTGACTCATGCAGCCAACAACCTTCGAGCCCTCGTTCTTCAGAGCCGGGTCCATCTCGGGCAGCTTGCGGCCAAGATCGATGATGAAGCCGTAGCGCTCTTCCCAGCCGTCGAGAAACTCGAAGCTGTCAAAGATGTCGTCGATGGTTGTCATGTGATGCCGTCGTAGAGGGGAGGCAGGGCCGAAGGGCCGGTCGCTCGATGAGCTGACGCAATGTGTGCGCCGTTGCCGCAAGGTCAACAGTCACGTTCACAAACGCGCGACTCACATCCGCGCCATCCGAGGGATGTTGAGGCAGCTCAGGCCAATATCAAGGCCGCGAGCCGTTGCAACGACCAGCGCCATGCGACTCTCACGAAGTGCTTCGTCGTCCGTTCCGAGGACCTTGCACTTGGCATAGAACGCGTTGAACTTGCGCGCGAGTACGTACAAGTACTCGCAGAGGATATGCGGCAGCAGCTGCTTGCGGACGCGCTCGAGCGTGTCGCCAAGCTTCGTCAGCTCGCGGGCGAGCTCTCGCTCTTCGTCGCGCTCGAAGCGCAGGGGGGCGCCGCTTGCGACGAATGGGCTCCCCTGCCGGGACTCGTACTCGCGAACCACCGAGTTGCTCCGCACGAGCGTGTATTGCAGGTACGGGCCCGTGTTGCCCTCGGCGGCCAAGAGCTTGTCCCACTCAAACTTATAGTCGGTCGCTCTGTGCTGGGCCATGTCAGCATACTTCACCGCGCCGATACCGACCCGCTGGGCGATCCGTCGTTGCTCCACCTCGCCAACGTCAGGCCACTTCTCAGCGACCTTTGGAAGGATGCGCTCTTCGGCTTCGTCTAGGAGATCGCTGAGGGCGACGGTCTCGCCGCTGCGCGTCTTAAAGGGCTTGCCGTCATCGCCGAGGATCATGCCGAAGTGGACATGCTCGAGGTCAAGGTCGCCGTGCCCCATCTTCGCCATGGTCGCGAAGAGCTTTCTGAAGTGTTCCTGCTGCCGCGAGTCGACAACGTAGAGCATGCGATCGGCACTGTATTCGCGAACGCGGAACAAGACGGTCGCAATGTCGCTCGTGGCGTAGTTGAACGCACCGTCGCGCTTGCGGACCAAAAACGGGATGTCGCCGAGCTTCTCCGACTCGTCGAAAAACACGCCGATGGCACCTTCCGTCTCACGCGCAATACCGGCATCGAGCAGGCTGTCGACGACGCCCGCGAGCGCGTCGTTGTAGTGGCTCTCGCCGTGCCAGGTGTCGAACTCGACCTCGAGTCGGTCGTAGGCCTTTTGGGCCTCAATGCGGCTGATCTCGACGAAGCGCTCCCAGAGCGCAAGGTTCTCTGGATCGCCCGCCTGCAGACCTGCAAGCTCTGCACGGCACGCGTCCGCTATCGCCTCGTCTTCCTTACCGCGCGCCGAACCAAGCTTGTAAAGACGCTCAAGCTCGCCGATGGGGTCGGACGCGAGCGCTACTTCGTCGCGCTCCTGTTTCCACGCCCAGATGAGGATGCCGAACTGGGTCCCCCAGTCACCGACGTGGTTGTCGCCAATGACCGTGTCGCCCAGAAAGCGGAGGGTCCGTACGAGTGCGTCACCCAGGACGGTCGAACGAAGGTGGCCCACATGCATGCGCTTGGCGACGTTGGGACTCGAGAAGTCGACCACGATCGTCTCGAGCTCCGTGCTCTTTGCGATACCGAGTCGGTCGTCGGTCGCAGCCCGACCGATGGTCTTTGCCACCCAGTCATCGTTGAGCTTCAGGTTGATGAAGCCCGGACCCGCAAGGCTTGGCTCACCGCACATGCCGCCGGTGTCCAGCACGTCGACGACCTTCTGCGCCAGCTTGCGCGGGTTGTCGCGGAGCGTCTTAGCCAATGGCAGCACGCCATTGATTTGGTAATCGCCGAACTTGGGGTCGGTGCAGGCGCGGACGTCGGGATCATCGACGTCGACACCAAGCGCTTCCTTGATGGCTTGCGTCGCCATCTGGCTCAGCTCGTGCAAGATCCTGCCGCTCATGTCTGCCTCCGGTGCTTCGAACCTCGCGGAGCCTACGAGCCACGCGTCCGGTTGGAAACCCAAAAGCTCGTGCCACGTGTGTGCGCCGCCCACGCGCGAGCGCAATCCAGTTGCCAGGCCGCTGCGACGGTGGCAACACCGGTGCATGCGAGTAGCTCCCGGCGCCCGAGACACAGCGTGGATTGAGATGGCCCTCTCAGACGACTTGGCCTTGCTCAGCGACCACGCGCACTGTGAGAAGAAGGCGGCCGCCAGCGCGATCGGGCTCATCGCGCGCTACTACGAACAACCCCTGCTCGTCAGCGCGATGGCGTCGCTCGCGCAGGAAGAGATGGCGCACTTCGAGGAGGTCCATGGGTTGCTCGTCGCGCGGGGCGGGACCCTTGGCGCCGACAACGGGGACCCTTACGTCAAGGCGCTCCTCGCGTCGGTCCGAGGTATCGCCAAACACGACAAGCTGCTCGATCGGCTGCTCATCTCGTCGCTGATCGAAGCGCGCAGCTGCCACCGCCTGCAGCTCCTCGCGGCAAACCACACCGATCCCGAGCTTGCTGAGATGTTTGCCCGCTTGGTCCGGAGCGAGGGCCAACATGCCCACCAGTTCGTCGACCTCGCTCGTCAGCTCGTGGGAGACCGTGAACCCGTCGACGAGCGGCTAGCTGAGCTCGTTGACATCGAGCAGGCCATCATCGACAGCACCCCGATCCGGTGTGCGATTCACTGAGCCTCAGCGGGCCGGGTACTCGTAGATCTCGCCGGCCCAGTTCCTGAACACGATCCGCTCGTCGTCTTGTTCGATGATGTACTCAGGAACCAGCGGGATCTTTCCGCCGCCGCCCGGCCCATCGATAACGTAGTGAGGAACGGCCATGCCCGAGGTGTGGCCGCGCAGCGCTCGGATGATGTCGAGGCCTGCGGCGACCGTTGTGCGGAAGTGGCTGATGCCCTCGGCGAGGTCGGCCTGGAAGAGATAGTAGGGCCGGCAGCGCTGACGAAGCAGCCAGTGGTTGGTGGCCCGGACAACGTCTGCGTCATCATTGACGCCTTTGAGTAAGACCATCTGGTTGGCGACGCTCAAGCCACCGTCAGCAAGCCTCCGAAGGCAACGAGCGGCTTCCGGAGTGCACTCGCCTGGGTGGTTGAAATGCGTGTGGACCAAGACTGGCTGATGACGCTTCAGCATCGCGATGGTGGCGTCGGAGAAGCGCTGCGGCAGCGTCACCGGGTTGCGGGTGCAGAGCCGGATGATCTCGACATGAGGGATCGCGCGGATGGCTCCTAGCAGCGTGTCGAGCCGGGCGTCCGACAGCGTCATCGGATCGCCGCCGCTGACCAAGACATCCCGGACCTCCGGGTGGCTGCGGATATAGTCGAGCCCTGTCGCGATCTGGGCTTTGGCGGCGGCCGACGTCGGGTCGCTGACCTTCCGCTTTCGCGTGCAGTGCCGGCAATACACCGGGCAGTGGTGCGTGACGTAGAAGAGGACGCGGTCAGGGTACCGGTGAGTAATTCCCGGCACCGTCATGTGGCGCTCTTCACCAAGTGGATCGCGCAGATCCACTGGCGACGGGTTCAGCTCGTCAGGGTGCGGAATGGCCTGTTGCCGAACTGGACACTGCGGGTCCGAGCGATCCATCAAGGTCGCGTAGTACGGGGTGATTCCCATGCGAAACGCATCGGCCGTCGCCGAGATGGCGTGCCGCTCGCCATCGCTCAGCTCGAAGTGTCCACCGAGGGCGTCGAAGTCTTGGGCCGAGCGCAAGCGGTTCTGCTGTTGCCAGCGCCAGTCGTTCCACTTGTCATCGCTGACGTCCGACCACGGGCCGCGCGGCGTTGCGCCGGTGACATCGGAGGTCACCTTGGACACTTCTGGAAATAGCTCGTGCACGGTCAGCCTTATGGTGTGTGACACAAGCGGCGTCAACGCTAACCACCCGGGCGACTCCCGATGCGATGACGCTGCCACGGCGAGCGCCTTAGACACGTCTTTGTTGAGTGAACGAGCTGGCCGTAGCTTTACTCGACTTGTCGAGACCATATGGTGATGTCATGGGCTGGTCGCTTACTATAGGTCGCGTGTTCGGAATCCCGGTGAAGGTTCACGTGACGTTGCTCCTGCTGGTGGGCGTTGTTGTTGCCATGACCGCGTCCACACCTCATGGCGGCATCGCAGGGCTTCTCTTTGCAGCCCTTGTCTTTGGTTCCGTGCTGTTCCACGAGCTGGGCCATGCTTTAGTTGCGCGGCGCTTCTCGGTCGAGACGCGGGAGATCATGCTCCTGCCGATCGGCGGGGCAGCTGTGCTCTCCAAGAGCCCCGACAAGCCATCGGACGAGATGTGGATCGCCCTAGCAGGGCCAGCTGTGAGCTTGCTGGTGGCACTGGCGGCTTGGCTCGTGACGTTGGTGTCGCCGGTCGAGGTCGCGCGTGACCTGCTCGTCGTGAACCTCATCTTGGGGCTCTTCAACCTTATCCCGGCGTTCCCCCTCGACGGCGGCCGTGCGCTGCGCGCTGGCCTTGTCCGGTGGATGGGGATGCTGCGCGCGACGCGCACAGCGGCGAAGCTGGGTCGGCTGCTGGCGATCGCTCTGGTCGTGCTCGGCATCTACCACGGCCAGTTCCTGCTCGGTATCGTCGGCGGCTTCATCTTTGTCGCGGCCGCAGCCGAAGAGCGCGGCACCATGATCCGCGCGATCATCGGTCACCGAACCGCCCGCGACGCGGTTCAGCCAGCACCTCAGACGCTCGGAGTGGCCTCGACAGCTGCAGAGGCGGCGAGGGTGTTTCGGGCCCACATCGAAGCCCGCGCGCTGCCGGTCGTCTTTGGCGATGCGATCCTCGGCGTCGTTCATCGCGATGTCATCGAAGCTTGCGCCGGCAACACGCCGGACGCGCCGCTTCAGAACTTCTTGGACCGCAATGTGCTTACCCACAACGGAAGTGGTTCGCTCCTCGCGCTCCTCCAGGAGATGGGGCGTGCAGGAAGCCGGATTGCCATCATCGTCGATGAAGGTAGCCTCCGCGGGCTCGTCGTCCTGGAAGCCATCCTCGATGATATCCGAGCGGCGCGGCACGCGGAGTTCTAGCAGCGTTCGGGGAAACGAGGATTCGGGGACGCGCGTGAGGTGTGTCGCTGGGGTGACGACCGAAGGGAAACCTCAACGCGGGTTGCAGGGACGCAGTCCCTGAGTGATCCTGAGATCGACAGGAGCTGCGCCCCTGGACCCGCGTTGAGCACATCACGAACTCATCAGATTTCTCGTTTCCCCGAACGCTGCTAGAGCGCCGAACGGGCAGTTGCCACCTGCCTCGACGCGGGATTGAGCGCGGTGCTTAGCTTCATCCGCGCTAGAGGGACGACGTCCCTGAGTATCCCGATATGCTCGGTCCTCGCTTCTTGAGCAACGGCCCAATTCCACGTCGATCCAGGCGGCGCCCGTCCGTTCGGTGCTCTAGCAGCGTTCGGGGAAATGCGAAATCTGATGACTTTGCGATGCGCACCACTGGAGCGATGATCTCGAGATCACCTTGTCCCGACAGGGTTTCCTCTCGTTCGCTGCCCCAGCAGCACGCCTCACTTCGTCCCGAAAACCGCATTTCCCCGAACGCTGCTAGAGCGCCGAACGGTTGGGTACCACGCGCCACCACGCGGTTTTGGACCGACGCTGGGCGTCGCTCCTCGGCGTCGCTACTCGGTCACTTATCCCGATAAACTCCCTCATCGCTCCTTCAGCGACGGCCCAAAACCGCGCTGATCCGCACGCTGCCCACGCGTTCGGTGCTCTAGCAGTGTGGCCGGGAAATGCGAAATCTGATGACGTTGCGATGCGCTCATCGCGGGGACCAGTGGCGCAGCCCCTGTTGATCTTGAGATCACTCAGGAGCTGCGCCGCTGCAACCCGCGTTGTGGTTTCCTCTCGTTCATCACACCAGCGGCACACCTCACTTCGTCCCAGAATCCGCATTTCCCCGAGCGCGGCTAGACTCGACGTTAGCCATTTTGAGAATCGGAGACTTCTCTGTCTCCAGGTGCACTCTCTTTTTTGGCCAAAACGTGGGTCATGAACGGGTCGACGAGAATGGATTGCTCGTCCGATGCCGGTACCGCGGGGGGATACGCCGATTGTTGTGATGCTGGCAAAGCACGCGGAGATTCGATGCCGAGTGCTCTCCGCCGAGTGCAAAGGGATGGATGTGGTCGAGCTGC
>CALHXW010000059.1 GCA_938040325.1 uncultured bacterium
AATCCGTGCATCGTCGAGTTCATGTGAGCGAAGCGAACGCACGGACGTCGCTGGCGAGGGCATCGCCAAAGCCGCAGCCGGAAATAGCGCTCGTTCTAGAGCTAGTCCCAAATCAAGCGCTGTTTTCGAGCGAGGCGAACGTGATGTGCTTGCCAGCGGCGTCGGCCGAATGAAGGCCCTGCGAGCATCGTCGAGTTCGGGTGAGCGCAGCGAGCGAACCGACGCTGCTGGCGAGGGCATCGCGGAAGCCGCAGCCGGAAAGAGCGCTTGTTTTGGGGCTAGTGGTCGAGCACGACCTTGCCCATGCCCTCGCCACTTTGGAGGCGCGCGTAGGCTTGGCCGACCTGCTCCAAGGTGTAGCGGTTTGTGTCGAGGATCGGCTTGAGTCCGCCAGCCTCAGCAATCGCTGCCACGGCGCGGAGAATCTCGGCATGCGCCTCGCGTTTGTGGTCGTGAATCATGGGAATCAGCATGAAGACCACGTGCAGCGAAAGCCCCTTGAAGTGCGCGAGGGTCAGGTCCAGCTCGCACAGCGAGACCGTCGAGGCCACGTGCCCGTTGAGCGTGGCTGCCTGAAACGAGTTCAGCATGTTGGCGCCGCCGACGGAGTCGAAGACCACGTCGAACCCTGCGCCATCGGTGTACTTGGCGACGTAGGCGTCGACCTCCTCGGACTTGTAGTTGATGGCGGTTGCACCAAGCTCGGTGATGAGGGCTGTCTGCCGGTCGCCGCCGCCCGTCGAGTACACATCGGCCCCAAAGTGCTTGGCGAGCTGCAGGGCGACATGCCCCACGCCGCCCGATCCGCCATGGACGAGCACCTTCTGCCCAGCCTTGACGCCAGCTCGCTGCAGGCCCTCGTAGGCGGTGATGGCGACCAGCGGCAGAGCAGCTGCCTCACGCATCGAGAGATTGCTGGGCTTGCGGGCCATGAGCCGAGCGTCTGCGGAGATGTACTCGGCGAGCGTTCCTGGCAGCGTGGTCAGCCCTCCGGCACAGCCGTAGACTTCGTCGCCGACAGAGAAGCCATCGACACCCTCACCGACCGCTTCAACGACGCCGGCGAAGTCCATCCCGAGCCGTGCGGGCGTCTCGGGAGACAGAGGCAACGCGGGACCCATCCCACGAATCATCGTGTCGACCACGTTGACGCTGGAAGCAGCAATCTTCACGAGCACGTGGCCGGCGGCGGGTTGCGGTTGCTCGACGTCGGTCGCCTTAAACTCAGCGCTGTCGCCGTACTCATTGAGAAGCATTGCTTTCATCGTGGATCTCCCGTGTCGTGTCGGTGTCTGTGTCGGTTTCGCGTGGGCGGACGGGCGCCCTGGTCTGTCGCGATGCGGCATGCCGATGCCGCACTCGGCACGCACCATCGGCCCTTGCCACGGTCTTGACAAGTACCCACATTTTTGTAAGTAGCCTCGTTTATCGAGGCGAAGGTGGGCGCGACGTGGCACGAAAGTACAACTGGAAGACAGGCTGCGACGTCGAAGCAACGCTGAGCGCCATCGGTGGGCGTTGGAAGCCCGTGCTGGTCTGTCACTTGCTGTCCGGGCGAAAGCGCTTCGGCGAGATTCGGCGTCTCACGCCAAACGCGACCGAGCGCATGATCACGCTGCAGCTCCGTGAGCTGGAAGCGGATGGCGTCATCTCGCGCCACGTGTTCGCGCAGGTTCCACCGCGGGTCGAGTACCAGGTGACGGACGTCGGACGCTCTCTTGAGCCAATCCTCACGGCGATGCAGCTCTGGGGTGCTGCGTTCAAGAAGCGACGGCTCGCGGAGGAAGCCGCTGAAGCCGCCTCCGCCAGCGACTGAACCGTGTTCATGAAGGGCCACAGACCGACCGCTGGCTCGCGCGACATGCGTGGCTACCCTCTCCTCTTCAGTGTCCGCTACCGTGGCAAAGAGCCGAGGTTCATCCCATGTCGATGTCGACGCCCCTCCCCCTCCCAACGCCGAGCCTGCGGGTTCTCGTGAGCGTCGCTGCGGCGCTTCTGCTGGCCGCTTGCTCCACCTCGGCGACCGCCCGCGAGAGTCGAAACCTCATGGACCAGTACGCTTGGAAACATCGCCCACTCGTCATCCTCGCCACCGACAGCAACGACCCGCGCATCGCGACGCAACGCCAGCTCGTCGCGCAGCGCAAGGCCGGCTTCGACGAGCGCGAGATGGTGCTGGTCGAGGGCCTAGGGCCGGATGCCAAGGGCTTGCGTGAGCTCTACGACGTCGGCAGCGATGCGTTCGTCGTGTTGCTCGTGGGCAAAGACACCGGCGTCAAAGCGCGCTGGTCAGCCCCCGTGCAGCTCGCCCGGGTCTTCGCCAAGATCGACGTCATGCCGATGCGCCGCCAAGAGATCGAAGACCGCAAGTAACGCGGCAAGGCGGGGCCACCCCGTGGTCTTGTGTCGCGTCGGTGACGTGCCGACTCAAGGATGGATGACGTTGAGCAACACGACATGACCAACGACGAACTCATTGGCTTTCTGGCCATGCATGACCACGCGGTAGAGTCGAGACTCGGTCCCAGCGGCGAGCCGCGGTCCTCCTACGTCGGCATTGCCGTCACCGCGGACGCCCAGGTGATCCTGAACTGCTTTAAGACGTCGAGGAAGTATCACGACTTGCAGCGCGACCCACGCATCGCGCTGGTCGTCGGATGGCAGGACGCCCAGACCGTGCAGCTGGAAGGCGTCGCTGACTTCCCGTCCGGTGTTGAGCTAGACGCCCTTCGTGAGCGGTACCTCGCGGTTCATCCTGACGCGACCAGAGGCCCAGACATCGCCTACATCCGCATCCGACCAGCGTGGGCTCGCTGCAGCGACTTCCGAGGGGATGAGCCGGAAGTTCACGACCTGACGTTTGAGCGGCCTGCGTAAGCTGCGGTGCACGCACGGAAAGCCGACCTATGCGTCGACACCTGAAGCTCCGGTCCACTCATACCGAACGTCGGGCTCGTTCTCAGGCGGAGGGCTTGTCCCGAAGCGCACCGCCACGAAACCGTGGGCCTCGTAGAAGCGCCGCGCCCCCTCGTTTCGCTGATGGGTAAACAGCGCCAACCTCGTCGGATGCAGCAAACGCGCCTGCTGCAGCAGCTTGCTGCCGATGCCACGACGGTGGTGTTGCGGGCAGACATGGAGCTGGAGGATCTCGCCGGCGTTCAACGTCATTGCCCCAACCACCGTGTTGCCAACACATGCGACCCAGACGTCGTGTCGCTCGGCGGCATCACGAAAGTACGCGAAGTTCTGCTCCTCCGTGTAGGCCATCCGCTCTTCGAGCCACGGCTGTGCTGCCCATCGAGCGCGCATCCACACATCGACGGCCACAGCGAGCTCATCGGGCCTCATTCGTCGTATCTCACACTTCACGGCTCATCGGCCTTGTCTTGGGGTCAGCGGTCCAGGTCCGCCACGGGTGCCTTCGACGCAGCCCTGGCGCAGCAGCCCGCGCGACCGAACGCGTGGCGACCGAACGCGTCGCGAGCGTCGACGCCTGGTGGCATCCGCATGCCGCGGGCGGCCGAACCGACAGATGGCGACGGTGCCGAGGGCGGCGCTAGCCCCAAATCAAGCGCTGTTTTCGAGCGAGGCGCAGGCGATGTGCTTGCCAGCGGCGTCGGCTGGACGAAGGCGATGCGTGCATCGTCGAGTTCAGGTGAGCGAAGCGAACGCACGGACGTCTCTGGCGAGTGCATCGCCAAAGCCGTAGCCGGAAAGAGCGCTTGTTTTGGGGCTAGCCTTCGCGAACGATCGACCACCACTTCTTCAGCTCGTCGAGGGAGACCGCACCGCTGTCGTCTTCGTCGATGAAGAGAAAGCCGAGCTTGCGGTCTGCGTCGCTCAGGTCGGACCCGATCGCATCGAGCAGCTTGCTAAACTCGTCGTACGAGATGGTGCCATCACCATCGGCGTCGTACGTTTCGAAGGCGGTCGTCAGGCGAACAGGGACGTCGGACATGAGCAGCTCCAATGCGCGGTGAGAGCTCTGACCTACCAGTCTTGCTCTAGGTCGACCACTCCACAGAGCGTGTGGTGCGCGGTCAGTGGTGCCCGCAGTCGGCGAAGAGCTGCCGGGCACCTACGGCCGCGAGATCACACTCGCATGAAGATGCACAACGCACCGATCGAGGTGGAGGTCGCCGCTTGGCGAGTACGACCCGAGGCCTTGGCGGAGCGCATGGCGCCCCCGACCACAACCGCGCTTGTTACTTCAGCGACACGCCAAAGACCGCGCGCAGCGTGGTGAC